>CAYXPO010000135.1:2153-9884 GCA_964466925.1 uncultured Nitrospirales bacterium | reverse complement strand
TGACGGCCTGGTGAACTTGTCGGAACTGCTGCGCGTGATCCAGTTCTTCAATTCCGATGGCTTCCACTGCGAGGCCGGAACGGAAGACGGGTACGCCCCCGGCCCCGGCGATCAGACCTGCGCCGCCTACGCCACGGACTACAATCCGGTGGACTGGAGGATCAGCCTGTCCGAACTGTTGCGCATCATCCAGTTCTTCAATTCCGGCGGGTATCATTATTGCCCGGGTGAAAATACTGAGGATGGGTTCTGCCCCGGCCTTGGCGCAGCATGATTCCGCGCCTGTTTTCGTGCCCCGAAGAGTTCACTGTTTCTTTGGAGTGCGGGGAGCTTGCTCCCGCTTTTCCCATGGCGTGCTGGCGGCCTTCCATGGAGGAACATTTCGCCGAAAGCGGGAGCAAGCCTCTGTACGCCATAACCCGGCGGTTCATCCGCCGCAGGCACGTACAAATTCCCACAAAATAACCATTGCAATTATATGAATTGTATGAAAAAATAGACCTAGTCCTAAATTGGGTGACAGTCGAAACCATTGGGGAGGTAAACCCATGCGAACGAAAACTCCATATGCCATTTTGCTGGCGGCGCTTTTTCTGGCGTACGGCGCCGTTTCGTGGTCCGCGCCGGTGACCTTCAATGATCCTGCGCTGCTGAATGCGGTGAAAACGCAATGGGCGGCGGCGACGGGCGGAACGTTGAGTGATCCGCCTCAAGACACAGAACTGTCCAATGCCGCCTTTACCGCCTTAGAGGCACCGGAACTGGGGATCACGGACCTCACGGGCTTGCAGGCCTGCACTTCGTTGACGGAGTTGAATCTGGGCATGAACCAGATCACCAGCCTCACCCCGATTGCCGGGTTGACCAGTTTGGTGTATTTGGATTTGGGGATGGGGTTCGATCCCATGGAGAGTGATGCGGAATTGGATCCTTTTTTTACCGGGGCCAACTTGATCACCGATCTGTCCCCCCTCGCAGGCTTGTTAAACGTGGAATACCTCAGTCTCATGGGGAATGCCGGGATCGCCGATATTACCGCGCTAAGCACCATGGACAGCTTGTCTATCCTTTGGTTGGGCGCAAATCCCATTAGTAGTTTTGCGCCGTTATCGGGGGTGGCGGACACCCTGCAGTTTGTGGCGTTCATGAACAACGGCTTGGATAACGGGGACATCCCCATCCTGAACGGCCTGACGAATCTGGCGATGGGGATGGCGTTTATCGCGGAATCGAATCTTACGGACATCAGCGGCCTCACGGGCATCAATCCGGGCTTCTTTGTCTTAATGATGTCCCCTATTACCGATATCAGTGTGGTTTCCAACTATACAAATCTTGAAGATTTCGACGTGGAACAAACCCCGATAACCGCGCTTCCCGGTCTCTCCGGATTGACCAACCTGAGAATTGTCTATTGTCTTCAAAACCCGGTCATGACGGACATCTCGGGGTTGGCTAACCTGACCAGCCTGGAAGAGGTCATCATTAATGAATGCCCCGTGTCGGATATCAGCGCCTTGGCCACATGCACGGGGTTGCGCCGCCTGGACCTCGATGACAACCAGATCACGGACATCCAGCCGCTCCTGGATAACCCCAATATCGGCAACCTGCAGGCCATCGAGATTCGGAATAATCCGTTTGCTCCGGGAACGCCGTTCTGTGATGAGAATCAATTGAACCAACTCCAGGCCTTGGCGCCTTTCACCTGGATTAGCCACAATGCCATTTGTGGAGAGGCGGCCTATCTTACCATTTCGGTGAACGGCGTGGGGAACACCGAACCCGCCCCGGGGGTAATCGCCGTGCCCGCTGATGCGTACACTACGGTAAACGCAAACATTATCGAAGGGAGTGGGTATGCTTTTGACAACTGGACCGGTGCCATAAGCTCAACGTCTCCTTTCTTGCAGATTTTCATGGATGGTGACAAGTCAATCACGGCCCATTTTGTGCCCGGCGATTGGACGCTTACCACCCGTGTATCAGGAGCTCCCGGCGGACGCATCTGGCCGGACCCCGGAGTGTATTCTTATCTGGAGGGCCGGACCGCGTTCGTGAATGCGCAAAATGAGGGTGGGGCGTATTTTAACGGGTGGTCGGGGGATGCCGCCGGTTTTTCACCCAACCTGCAACTGGTGATGGACGCGAATAAAACCGTCACGGCCAATTTCACGAATTCCGGCTATACGTTGACATTGAACACGCAGGGCCAGGGATACATTACGGGGTTCTATGGAAACGGACCGTTTTATTTCGCCAGCGGCGCCACGTTCAATCTTGTGGCTCAGCCGAACGTGACGGGGTACCGTTTTGATCATTGGGAAGGCAGCCTGCCCCCGGGCGCGAATCCCGTGAATCCCGTATTGCCCCTCGTGATGGACCAAAACCGCGCTATTAAGGCGGTCTTTGTGCTGGATGCCAAAACCCTCACAATTATCATCGAAGGCGGTGGAACCACCAGCCCGGCAGGCAGCCCCGCGCCAGGCACACACTATACGTATGGGACCGGCCAGAGCGCCTGTATTAACGCCATTACCGCCGCGAACGTGGCCTTTGATCACTGGACCGGCGATATCGGCAGTTCCAATCCCTACAATCCGAACCTTTGTGTAACCATGGACCAAGACCGCACGCTCACCGCGCATTTCGCCCCGGCGGACTGGAATCTCACCCTGGTGGTCACCGGCAATGGCACCACGAATCCGGCCCCTGGCGTCTATGGCTATGTGAATGGGGCACAGGCCAATTTTAGCGCGCAACGGTTTTCCGGGGGCGATGCATTTGGCGGGTGGACAGGCGATATCAATCCCGGTTCCGGACAGAATACCTGGAATATGGTGATCATGGACCGCAACCGAACCGTTGTGGCGAACTTTGTTGCAGGCGAATGGACCTTGACGTTGAATACTAGTGGTGTCTCCGGGGGCGGCACCAATCCCAGTCCGGGCAATTATGCCTACCTGAATGGACAGACCGCCTCTGTAAACGCATGGTCGAACGGGACCGCATATTTTGCGGGGTGGACGGGGGATGTGACGGGAGGTTTGCCTCTCCTCAACGTAGTGATGGATGGGAACAAGACGCTCACGGCCAACTTTGTGGGCGGCGGTTATACACTAAGCGTGAGTCAGACCGGGCAGGGCGGGGTCAATCTTTCCGGGACGCATTTCCTGGCCGCCGGACTCGAGCCGGTCTTGCGGGCCAGCGCCGTAAGTGGCTGGAAATTCAGTGAATGGACCGGCGACCTGCCTGCGGGCGCGGACGCCGGCAACCCGGTATTGCCCGTGTTGATGGACCGGAACCGCTCGATAACGGCGGTGTTTGTCCAAGACAGCAAAATATTGACGATTATCATTGACGGGGCCGGAAGCACCAACCCGGCGGGCAGCTCCGCGCCGGGCACCCCCCATGAATACACCTCGGGCCAAATGGCCTGTGTGCAGGCGCTTCCGGGAACCGGCAGCGCGTTCAGTCATTGGTCCGGGGATATTGGCGGGGCCAGTCCGAATGGCAGCAACCTGTGTGTCACGATGGACCAGGACCGCACCATTACGGCGCATTTCCTGGAAGCGGACTGGACGTTGACGCTGGCTGTGTCAGGGAACGGAACGACCGATCCGGCGCCGGGCGCCTATGGTTATGTGAATGGGATGTGGGTGAATTTCAATGCGGTGCTTCTCTCCGGCGGCGAGGCGTTCTCGCACTGGTCGGGGGATATTGACACGAGTAATCCACAAAATTTCCGCGCCGGCGCCATTATGGACAAGAACCGGACCATCACCGCCAATTTCGTCCCGGGTGACTGGACGTTGACGTTGGGGGTTACCGGCGCCGTTCCCGGGGATATAACGCCGGACCCCGGAATCTATTCCTATACAAACGGGCAAACCGCCGAACTGTTCGCCTCCACAAGTTCGTTCTCCTATTTCGCGGGCTGGTCGGGCGCTGTGGACGAAGACACGCCGAGTATCCGGGTGGTCATGGACAACGACAAAGCCATTACGGCGAATTACGCCAGCGAAGGTTTTCTGCTCAACATCAGCGTGGTGGGAGAAGGCTGGACCAACCTGCCAACCACCTCGTATTTTGCCCAAGGCACGGAACCGGTGGTGAAAGCGCAGCCGCAAAACGGCTGGGAATTTGATTATTGGTCCGGCGACTTGCCCACGGGAGCGGATGCCTTCAATCCTGAATTGCCGGTGCTCATGAATAGAAACCGCAGTCTTACGGCCCACTTTTTAATGGAAATGCGGACACTGACCATTATTATTGCGGGGCAGGGGGCCACTTCGCCCGCAGGCGGGCCGGAACCCGGCCTCGAATACAAATATGCTTCGGGCGCCCAAGTATGGGTGTCCGCGGAACCCGGCATGGCGGGATGGGCCTTTAACGGCTGGTCGGGGGATATCGGATCGGCCAACCCCTTCAGCCAGTATATTACCCTGACCATGAATCAGGACCGCACCCTCGTGGCGAATTATGGCCCGGCGGACTGGACGTTGACACTGGCATACACCGGTAATGGCGGCACCTGGCCAAATCCCGGTTCGTACGGCTACATGGATGGCGCGCCGGTGGAAGTCGTGGCCAGCGTTCTTAATGGCGGAGAGGCTTTCAATCATTGGGAAGGGGTGTTGGAGGGCATGGACCCGTATGATGTCGGTCAGCGCTTCAGTATTCATGGGGATATGACGCTAACGGCGGTTTTCACCCCCGGCGATTACACGCTCACCACCACGGTGGCGGGCGGCGGATCGGCGGAATATGTATCGCATCCCACAGGGGTGTATGCCTATATGGCGGGCCGCAGCACCAACCTCGAAGTCCGGCCCTGGCCCACGACCTATTGGGGCGGTTATTCCGGCGATGTGACTACGTTCGACTACACCTATCGCTTGTTGATGGACGGGAACAAGAACGTCACCATCATGTTGGGATTGTCAGGCTACGAACTGGTGGTGAACCAGATGGGCGGAGGCCTCACCGCGCCCTCCGGCGCATGGCGCTTCGTGGCGGGGGCCACGCCAACGATACACGCGATGGATCAAGGTTCGAGTCTTTTCAGCCATTGGTCGGGCGAACTCCCTGTGGGTGTGGACCCCAATGACCGCGACCCCGTAATCCTCATGAACCAGCACCGCACCGTGGTTGCCAACTTTGTTCAAGCGGATTGGTATCTCTATCTTCAATTACAGGGCGCGGGCGCGATCAATCCCGCGCCCGGCCTGTATTGGCACCGCGCGGGCGAATCGTTTTCGGTGACCGCCACGCCCGGCGCGGGCGCACTTTTCCTGCATTGGACCGGCAATGTTCCGGAAGGGCAAGACCCCGCATCGCTCACGATTTCCGGAATCATGACACAAAACCGGGAAATCATAGCGGTGTTTGTGCCGGAAACAGTAACCGTCCCAGACCTTTCCGGCATGACGCAGGAACAAGCGGAAGCGGCCTTGATGAGCGCGGGCTTGGTGTTGGGCGTGGTCGCGCAAGAGTATAGTTCAACGGTGCCCGCCGGACGGGTTATCCGCCAGAATCCCCCGGCGGGAATCTCCGTGGCGTATGGCGCCGCCGTGTCCATCGTGATTTCGCTGGGTTCGTGCTACACCTCCATTCCCAATGTGGAGGGTCTTGGCACAGCCGAAGCGCAAGCCGCGCTCACCACGGCAAATCTGGCGGTCGGCGCGATAACGTATGAACAGAGCGAGACCGTTCCGGAAGGCCAGGTGATCAGCCAAAATCCCGTATCGGGGCTGGTGGTGGAGTGTGGCACGGCTGTGGCGCTGGTGCTGTCGGGGGCGGGTCCCGAAGGCGGTGAAGAAGGGGAAGGCCAGGAAGATCAATGGCAAACCGCCGACCAAGACCGCAACAACCAGATCAGCCTGTCGGAATTGCTGCGCGTGATCCAGTTCTTCAATTCCGATGGCTTCCACTGCGAGGCCGGAACGGAAGACGGGTACGCCCCCGGCCCCGGCGATCAGACCTGCGCCGCCTACGCCACGGACTACAATCCGGTGGACTGGAGGATCAGCCTGTCCGAACTGTTGCGCATCATCCAGTTCTTCAATTCCGGCGGGTATCATTATTGCCCGGGTGAAAATACTGAGGATGGGTTCTGCCCCGGCCTTGGCGCAGCATGATTCCGCACCTGCTGTACGCGCTGCGGGTTCACATGGAATTCACGGCCAATCCGCCTTCGCCGGATTGACCGTGCCACACGGCAATGCAGGGATTTATACGCGGCATGCCTTTTTCTCCACGGTGGCACGGTCAAGGCCGGCCCCGGTCTTGGCCGTGGAGAACTCTTTAGAAACATGGCAAAGGGGACGAGTGTTTGGCGAGACACCCCTACCTGCGGCGCGTGGCGCTTCGGTAAAAGCGGCCGAGGCTTTGGACGATGCGCTCGGAAAACACGAGCCGGAGGAGGTTGGCGAACCGGAGATCCAGGCCCGCGTTTTCCTGTCCGGGCAGCGCGCCGGGGCCTTCATAGATTTTTCTGAGCGCGGGCGCGGAGGCAAACCCGGTGACGCGGTGAATTTCGCCGAGCATGCGCGCCGCGCAAACGCGTGAGGCGCGGGCGGGATCAAAGGTCAGTTGCAGCCCGAGATGGTTTTTCTGGTAGAAGGCGTTGAGGGCGGGAAGGACGACGGGGACCCAAAATTCCTGAAAACGGGCCTGTTCGGTTTTGCCGGTGTTCTCTTCATGGTCCCGCCAGACGCCCAGCGGGAGCGGAAGGGAGATTAACGGGCCGAAGGCCACGCATGTCCGTGTGAGAAAGGCGTCCGGGCAGGTGTACAGCGTTTCGGGAATGGGCATGACTTTTTGCAGAATCGCCCGGGGGAACGAGAGGCCGGAGGTGGGCACGAACGGGGAAATAAGCATGCCGCTTTTATCGTCGGCGAGATTGAAGACGCCGTTGTCCCAGGTTTTCCACAGGGGGAAAAGATCGGCGCTGAGCATGCCGGCGCGCTTGAGGCCCTTGCCGGTTTCGAGCAGATGCTGGTACACGGCCCCGCCGGGATACTGCCGCATGGCCCGCACCACCTGCTCCACTTTTTCTTCCTGCCAGTAATCGTCGCTGTCGAGCAGGCAGACAATTTCACCGCCCGCCTTCACGAACCCGGCATTCAGGGCGCCCGCCTGGCCCCGGTTTTCCTGGAACACTTTCGTCACGGGAATGGGGGCGTGCTTCGTGGCGGATTCAATGATGTCCCGCGCGTTGTCGGTGGATCCGTCATCCACGAGGATGAGTTCGAGCGGACGGTAGGTCTGGGCGAACACGCTCGAGATCGCCTGACCCACATACTGCGCATAGTTGTAGCTGGTCAGGAGGACGGACACCAGCGGCTGGTTTGATGAAAACATTCGGAGTTCCTGATGCAGTCCCTGCATTTTCGCGTGCCACGGTCCCGCACGCTTGACACGGAAATACCAACGGAAGTATAGGGAGTATCCGGCGGGCATGCAACTTGATGGAGCGCGGAAACAAACGTTGCAGCGTTATGGGGCAAGCCGCATAATACAGCGTCAGGAGCCTTTGGTTTAGTGAAGCATGCAGAAACAAAGGATGGACGGGGAATGCCCGGGATTCCCGGAACACTACAGGAAGGCGTATGGATTCCATTGATTCCCTCAGCGTCGTGATTCCCGTGTACAACAGCGAGGCCACCCTGGGGCGGCTGGTGGAGGCGGTGATAGCCGCGCTTCAGCCGGAATTCACCCGCCTGCACG
>CAYXPO010000135.1:0-2143 GCA_964466925.1 uncultured Nitrospirales bacterium | reverse complement strand
ACGCGGTATGCCGGGAACTCCATGCGAAATACCCGCGGATTGTATGTTATCTGCGGCTGGCGAAGAATTTCGGCGAGCATAACGCGGTAATGTGCGGGCTGCGCCAGGTGGACTGCGATGGCGTGGCCATCATAGACGACGACTTCCAGAATCCGCCGGGGGAAATCCTGAAACTGGCGGCGGAACTGCGGAAGGGGTATGACGTGGTGTACAGCTATTATGAATCGAAACGCCATAGCTGGTTCCGGAATCTGGGCAGCCGGTTCAACGATTGGAGCGCGGGGTTGTTGCTGAAAAAACCCCGGGGCCTGTATCTTTCGAGTTTCAAAGCGATGAACCGGTTTCTGGTGCGCACGGTGACGGCCTATGAAGGGCCGTATCCGTATCTGGACGCCTTGATTCTCCGGAGCACGAACAACATCGGGGTGTGTTTGTGTGAACACCAGAAGCGGGAATCCGGACGGTCCAATTACACGCTGACGCGGTTGATGCGCCTGTGGCTGAACATGTCCACGAGCACCAGCATCGTGCCGCTGCGGCTTGCCACGATTCTAGGGTTTGCGATGTCGTTTTTCGGGTTTGCCCTGGCGGTGTTCTTCCTTTTGTCCTGGCTGATTGAGGGGCCGATGTATTTTGAGAACATTCCCCGGGGCTGGGCCTCGATTATTGTGTCGGTCACGCTATTTTCGGGCATCCAATTATGCACGCTGGGCATGATTGGGGAATACTTGGGCCGGCTGTTCCTGACGCAGAACCGCCATCCGCAGTTTGTGGTGCGGGAAACCTGTGAAAACGAACCGGAAAAACCGGCCCCGCCCCGTTAGCGGCGGGCGGACGCGAGTTTCGCCGCGGCGGCATTCGCCCACAGCAGCACTTCGCGGCTTCCCACGTGCTGATGCCGCAGCAGGGTGTATGCGGGGGGTGTGGAATGCAGGGTGTAGAGCCAGCGCCAATCTTCATCCTGCACGAACATGAAGGCGGGCGCGGGTTCGGAAAATTTCCGGGCGAAGGCGTCAATTTCATTTTGGAGCGCCCCCTCGAACATTTTCAGGGCCTCGGCGTGCTTGCCCGTATTCTCAATGGCCTTGCTCATGGCCTGCCGCAAGGCCTGGAGCTCTTCGGGGGTAATCGCGCTGATATCCGCCACGGGAACGTCCTCGACCGATTTCGCAATGAGTTTGCGGGCTTTTTTCTGCTGTTCGGCCATTTTTTTCAGGTCAACGCCCTGCATCCCCTCGAGACCCACCAGACCGGTCAACACCTCTTCGTGAAAGTGGCGGGAGTAATAGATGTATTCTTCGCGGGAGAAGCCCACGGAGTAAAGGCGGAACTCTTGGCCCGCTTCGGCCAAGGTCCGCACGGGGGCGCAAAAATCGCGCGCGGATTTGTACTGGTTGATGACCGGAAACGCGCAGTAGGCGCCCAGGACGCACAGCACGGCCATCTGCCCGGCCATGATCCAGGGCAGGGGTTTCATCGGGGATTTCCATGCCTGATAGAGCAGGAAAAGCCCGAACACGGCGGCAACCGAGGCCAACAGGGCGATGCCGCCGGTGAAACTCTCCTTGTAGGGGGTGAATAAAACGCCGAATCCGCCCAGCCCCGTAAGCACGAGGATCGCGCCCCACACACTGGCGGTGATTTTACGCCATCGCGCCCGTTCACTGTCCACGAGGCCGAGGATGGCGGCCGCGCTCAGAATGGCAAAGGCAGGAAACAAGGGCAGCAGGTATTGCGCCTGTTTTCCGATGGAGATGGACATGAAAACAAACGCGGGAAGGGTCCAGCACAGGAGAAAACGCATCATCTTGTTTTCCGCACGGTGTTTCCAGGTCCATGCCAGGGTCCAAGGGAGAAAGAGCGCCCAAGGGCCCAGGTCCGCGGGGACGGTTTCAAAGTAGTACCAGGGCCAAGCGGCCTTGCTCGAACCGAGGAACCGTCCGAGGGTGTTGCGCAGAATGTCGGAGGCCATGGCTTCACCCGCGGCGGAGGTTTCAAACCCCGCGGCCGCCATGCGCGCGGGAATGAACCAGAGCAATGCCGCCCCGACGACCAGCGGCGCGCCGAGGATCCAGTGCAGTTGTTTCCGGGCGGGCCGGTTGCCCCAATAGAAGGCGGTTGCGAACAAGGCGGAAAACAGCAG
>CAYXPO010000134.1:0-9887 GCA_964466925.1 uncultured Nitrospirales bacterium | reverse complement strand
CGGCTTATGATTGGAGATGCTGCATATCAGAAAACCCCGTGCCTGAATTACTTGTTGCCAGCCATATTATACCATGGAGCGGTTATCCTGAACATCGTACAAATCCTCACAATGGTCTATGTCTCTCGAGATTACATGATGCGGCATTTGATCGGGGTCTTATAACTCTTGATGAACAATGCAGGGTCGTCATATCATCCTCTTTGCAGTCGTATCTACCAAGCTTGACTCTTAAAGAAAATTTTGTCCGATTTGAAGGGAAACGTATTCGGTTGCCACAAAAGTTGGCCCCTTCTACGAAATTCCTTCAAATCCATCGAGAACAAATATTCCTTGGGTGAATATAGCGTTGTGTGTACGCTTGACAGGAAAAATCACTTGCTCGCTTTTGATCCCTTCCCCCCTACCTCTGGAGATTCCATTCCTTTGAAGTTAACATTATCAAAGGAAGGTGAAGATGATTCGAGGATTGTATGGAAGATGTCGGGGACAATGTGAGCGTTCCCGTCGCCGTGATACGGTTGCCTCCTTGGCGGCCTTGTCATGGGAGCAGTTGCGCCAACTTCGGGGGCTCGGTTTGAAGAAGATAAGAGGCTTGACTGAGATGCTGGAAATTGCGGCCAATGCTGCATCTTAGGCGCGGAGTTTCCCATGGCCGATGTATTCTCCAAAGCCAAGCGTTCACAGGTCATGTCCCGCATCCGGTCTTCGGGCAATCAAACAACCGAGTTGCGGCTCATAGAATTGTTCAAGATTCTGCACGTTACCGGCTGGAGGCGCAGGCAAAAGCTTCCCGGCAAACCAGATTTTATTTTCCGCAAGGAGCACGTCTGTGTTTTTGTGGACGGTTGTTTTTGGCATGGTTGCCCGGAGTGTTATCAGCGGCCCAGATCAAACAGAAAATTCTGGGATGCCAAGATTGAAAGGAACCGGGTGCACGATAGGAAGGTAAATTACGAACTGCGCAGGGCCGGTTGGCGGGTATTGAGGATATGGGAGCACCAATTATCGGAAAAGAACAAGGGACGTTTAATCCGGCGAATCTACCGTGCGTTGGGCCGGACATCAGGAAGCCGGTATCCCGTAAACGTGATACATTCGCCCATTGGTACATATTCCGGTATTGAGCATCCGTCTTTTCGATGCAATTGGGGGCGTTTTTTCGAGCGCCTAGCCGAGGGCAGACGGCTTTGAATTCTTTGAACACTTTGGCGACAGGCTGCCGCCAAATGGCCTTGTTGGCGTAGGCGAGGGAAAACATGCGCAAGGAACTGGATCCCCGCCTTCGCGGGGATGACGACAAAGGCCGGGGGCCAAATCCGCCCCCGGCGTTATCCCCTTTCGCGGGAACGATGAAAAAGAGAGCCAAATCCGCCCTCGACGGCATTCCCGCGAAAGCGGGAATCCAGGCCAGTGCATGCGCGCGAGGAAAACGCATGCATCATGCCCGTGGAAAAGTCATGGGCGGTATGGACACTATGGACCATGTGGACCGGCACGACACCTTGGTGGTCGTTAAAATGCCCCACGGGCTGTTTGCGGCGGTTGTGCGGGGGCGTGGTACACTCTGCCTGTCATTAGGAAGAAAGGCAGGCGCATATGTCGGAAACGTATAAACGGCCCACGTGGGACGAGTATTTCATGGAGGTGGCGGGCACGATTGCGAAGCGCGCGACGTGTGACCGGGGGCGGAGCGGCTGCGTTATCGCGCGGGACGGGCAGTTGCTGGTCACGGGGTATGTGGGTTCGCCGGTGGGATTCCCCCATTGCGACGAGGTGGGGCACTTGTTCAAGAAAGTGCTGCATGAGGATGGTTCCATCACGCAGCATTGCATGCGGACGGTGCATGCGGAGCAGAACGCGATTTGCCAGGCGGCGCGGCTGGGCATCAGCATCAAAGGGGCGACGCTGTATTGCCGGATGACCCCCTGCCGCACCTGTGCCATGCTGATCATCAACTGCGGCATCGTGCGGGTGGTGTGCGAGCGGCGGTATCATGCGGGAATGGAATCGGAGGAGATGTTCCGCACGGCCAAGATTACATTTGAATATCAGCATGACGAAGTGCAGCAGTACGAGAATCAGCGGTAAATGACGGATTGCGGGATTTGCGCGGATACGAAAGAGGATCCACAGATTACGCAGATTGGCACAGATTTTTTTAAGAAGTATCCCGCGTGAAGTGGCGAAAACGCGGTATCGGATGGGCTTGTACCGAGAGGATTTGCTGCATGCCGGCATGGTCGTTTATGTGAGGTATCAGGAAAACTTCTTTGCAACAATGTGAGAAATTGCCAGGCAATAACACGGAGAACAATCATGATTTCAGTGCTTGTGATGATTATGGGGGGTGCGCTCGCCATGGACGCTGTCCCGAAGACGGATGATGTTCTTTCTTCGGCGGGCATTCAAAACGTGCGGGTGGGCGGGGAGTTGGGCCGCCGCATGGAGGTGACGGTTTGGAATAATTTGATGGTGTTGGACGCGGATCGGGATTTCCTGAAGCCGTTTCAGGACCGCAAGGCCAAGGACGGGTATATCGGGCTGGGAAAATTGATTGATTCCTGGGTGCGCCTGGCCGCCTACACAAAAGACGAAAAGGTGATACAACGGAAGAATCATGTGGTGAACGCCGCCCTGGCCACGCAGGAAAAGGACGGGTATATCGGGTTGCTGGTGCCGGAACAGCGCGTATGGACCCTGTGGGACGCCCACGAGATGTCGTATTTGGTAATGGGTCTGACCACGGATTATGAATACTTTGGGTCCCAGACTTCTTTGGATGCGGCGAAGAAACTGGCGGATTATCTTATTACACGTTTGTCCGCGGAACCGGACCGGGTTATGGACCCCACCCTTTCGTTTGAAATGCCGACTACCGGACTGGCGCAGGCGTTCTTAAATTTGAGTGATCGTTGCGGCGATGCGCGGTATAAGGAGTTCGCCATCGCGCGGGAAAAACTGAACACCTGGAACCTCCCGATTGTTACGGGGCGCTGGGGCAAGGTGGAAGGGCATGCGTATGCGTACATGGCGCGCTGCCTGGCGCAGTTGCATCTGTACCGCGAACAGGGCGCGCCCGAATTGCTTTCCCAAACGCGGACCACCCTGGACTTCCTGACGCAAAAAAACGGTTTGGTAATCACGGGCACGTGTGGGGACCATGAATGCTGGCACGATACCCAGGAAGGCACCATCAACCTGGGCGAGACCTGCGCCACGGCGTATCTGGTGCGCCTGATGGATGATCTGCTGCGGCTCACGGGCGATGCGCGGTACGGGGATGTCATGGAGCGGGCCATCTTTAACGCCCTGTTTGCCGCACAATCCCCGGACGGGCGGCACATCCGGTATTACACGCCCTTTGACGGGAAGCGCACCTATTTCGAGAAGGACACCTATTGCTGTCCGTGCAATTACCGGCGGATCATCGGCGAATTGCCGGGCTTGGTGTATTACCGTGCAAAGAACGGCGTGGCGGTGAATCTTTACTCCGGTTCCGAAGCGGAGTTTCCTTTGGCTAATGACGTGACGGTTTCGTTGAAGCAGGAAACGGATTACCCAAATTCCGGAAACGTTGTGATCCAGGTGAATCCTTCCAAGGCGTCCGCGTTCACAGTGCTGCTGCGCATCCCGCGCTGGACCGCCAATCCCGCACTGCATATAAACGGCGAAGCACACGCCGTAACGGCGAAACCGGGCGAATTTCAGGCCGTGGAACGCGAATGGAAACCGGGAGACCGCATAACGCTGGAATTGCCGATGCCGGCGCGGTGGGTGAAGGGGCGCGTGGCGCAGGCGGGGCGCGTGGCGTTGATGCGCGGGCCGGTGGTCTATTGCCTGAGCCGTGAAAAGAATCCCGCGGTGAACGACATGGACCTGCGGCTGATTACCGTTGATCCCGCCAGCGTGGAAGGGCCTTTTGCCGATGACAGCGTCCGGCCCGGCGGACAGGCCTGCAAAGTGCATGCCTGGGAGCCCGGCGCATGGTATCCCCACGCCAAGGCCGGTTTGGAACTCACCCTCACCGAATTCCCGGATCCCGCCGGCGAAGCCACTTATTTCCACACGCCGAATCCCAATGCGGATGGCTTTGTGGACGACGAACTCATCCAGATTTTGGCCTTATAAACGAAAGGATCCTTGCGCTTCCCCCGCCGATCTTGGCGGCGATTCGCAATAGCACTTACGGCCAAGCCCGAAGACGGCCTTGACCGTGCCACGGAGCAAGGCAAGGATGTATACGTGGCCCCCTCCGGGGGCACGATCAACCCGCTGAAGGCGGAACGGCCGTGGAGGTTCTGTGTAAAAAATCCGGGACATCCAGACGTGCTGGATGCCCCGGGCAATGATTCGGCGCAAGAATTAAATGTCGTAGTAGAGGAAGAATTCGTAGGGGTGCGGGCGAAGCTGGACGGCTTCGACTTCCTTGACGCGCTTGTAGTCAATCCAGGTGGTGAGCACGTCTTCGGTGAAGACGTCGCCGCGGGTGAGGTAATCGTGGTCCTTTTTCAGGTGGGCGAGGGCGTCGCCGAGGCTTCCGGGGACCTGCGGAATCTTGGCCTTTTCTTCGGGCGGCAGATCATAGAGGTCTTTGTCCATGGGCTCGCCGGGATCGATTTTGTTCTGGACACCGTCGAGGCCGGCCATGAGGATGGCGGCGAAGGCCATGTAGGGATTGCAGGAGGGGTCGGGCACGCGGAATTCGACGCGCTTGGTCTTCGGGTTCGGCGAGTACATGGGGATGCGGCAGCAGGCGCTGCGGTTGCGCGCGGAATAGGCGATGTTCACGGGGGCTTCGTACCCGGGCACCAGGCGCTTGTAGCTGTTGGTGGTGGGGTTGGTGAAGGCCACCAGCGAGTTCGCGTGCCGGAGCAGGCCGCCGATGAACCACAGGGCTTCCTGGCTGAGGCCGGCGTATTTGTTGCCCGCGAAGAGGGGCTTGCCCGCTTTCCACAGGGAGACGTGGCAGTGCATGCCGGAGCCGTTGTCGCCGAAAAGGGGCTTGGGCATGAAGGTCACGGTTTTGTTGTGGCGGCGGGCGACGTTCTTGATGATGTACTTGAACATGGTGAGTTGATCGGCCATGGCGACGAGCGGGGCGAAGCGGATGTCAATCTCGGCCTGGCCCGCCGTGGCCACTTCATGGTGATGGCATTCGATGTTGAGGCCGGCGTCGAGCATGACCTGGACCATTTCGCTGCGCAGGTTGTGCTGCTGGTCGGAGGGGGGGATGGGGAAGTACCCTTCCTTGTGGCGCAGTTTGTAACCGAGATTGGGATTTTCGGCGCGCCCGCTGTTCCAGATGGCTTCTTCGCTGTCAATGTAGTAGTAGCCGCAGTTCGCTTCCTGGCCGCAGCGAATGTCGTCGAAGATGAAGAATTCCGCTTCGGGGCCGAGGAAGGCGGTGTCGGCGAGACCGGTGGAGATGAGGTAATTCTCGGCTTTGGTGGCGATATTGCGCGGGTCGCGCGAATAGCGTTCCTTGGTGATGGGGTCGAGAATGTTGCAATAGAGAATGAGGGTCGGAATATCCGAAAACGGATCGACGGTGGCGGTGGTGGGGTCGGGCACGACGAGCATGTCGCTCTCGTGGATGCCCTGCCAGCCGCGGATCGAGGAGCCATCGAAACCGATGCCATCCTCAAAGATGTCTTCACTCAATTCCGCGGAGGGGATGGTGAAATGCTGCTGCAACCCGGGGAAATCCATAAACCGCAGGTCTATGAACTTGATGCCCTTTTCCTTCGCCAGTTTCAGGACATCCTTTGGTCCAAAATTCTTTTCCATTTCTTTTTCCTTTCGTTCTTCTGTCCTGGGCCCACAATGCCCGTCCATAATCACCGCACAGTAGCCGCGCCGGGCGTTTAGCCCAGCACCAGTTCACCGGTTTCGCCGGTGCGTATCCGAATGGCCTCGAGGACCGGGGAGACGAAAATCTTTCCGTCGCCGATCCGCCCCGTGGACGCGGCCTTGACAATGGCCTTGACCACGGGTTCGAGCAACTCATCCACAATCACAATTTCCAGTTTGACCTTGGGAAGGAATTCCACGACGTATTCCGCGCCGCGATAGAGTTCCTTGTGGCCTTTTTGCCGTCCGAAGCCTTTGACTTCCGTGACGGTCAATCCTTGTATGCCGACCTGGGCAAGCGCTTCTTTGACTTCTTCGAGTTTGAAGGGTTTGATGATGGCTTCTACTTTTTTCATTGTCTTTGACTCCTGTTGGTGACGGGCAATCTTCCACTATAGTTTTTGAAAGGCTGGGTGTCAATGAGTGCCGCAATCACAGGATGTATCCTTTTTCACCGTGGAGCGCTTCGTCCAACCCTTCGGTTTCTTCTTCCAGACTCACGCGCAGGCCCATGACCATGTCCAGAACTTTTAGGAGGACAAAGGTCACAACACCGCTCCAAATCAAGGTAACAATGACCGCCAGTCCTTGGTAGAACACTTGGACGCCCATGCCGGGATAGGAGGCCACATGCCCGCCGAGGGCCGGGGCCGCAAATACCCCCGTCAGGATGGCGCCCACGGTTCCGCCCACGCCGTGCACGCCGAAGGCGTCCAGGGAGTCGTCATATCCGAAGACGCGCTTCACCGTGGTGGCGCCCAGGAAGCAGAAGACGCCCGCGGCCACACCCATGAGCAACGCGCCCATCGGGCCGCAGCTTCCGGAAGCCGGGGTGATGGCGACCAGGCCCGCCACCGCGCCGGTGGCCGTGCCGAGGGCGCTGGGCTTGCCGTGTTTGATCCATTCGATGGCCATCCAGGTCAGCGCCGCCATGGCCGTGGCCAATTGCGTGACCAGCATGGCCATGCCGGCGTCGCCATTGGCGGCCACCGCGCTGCCCGCGTTAAAGCCGAACCAGCCCACCCAGAGCATGCCCGCACCGGTCACAGTCATGGTGAGGTTGTGGGGGGGCATGGGCGTGGCCGGATAGCCTTTGCGTTTGCCCAGCAGCAGGCAGGAAACGAGCGCCGCGATGCCCGCGTTAATGTGGACGACCGTGCCGCCCGCGAAGTCCAGCACACCCCAATCGAAATAGAGCGCGCCGGGGCCCGACCACGCCATGTGGCAGATCGGGATGTACACCAAGGTCAGCCAGAGCGCCGTGAAGAGCATCATGGCGGAGAATTTCATGCGTTCGGCGTACGCGCCGCAAATCAGCGCCGGCGTGATGATGGCGAAGGTCATCTGAAAGCAGACGAACACGCTTTCCGGAATGGTCCCGTGAAGCGTTCCCGCCTCGCAGTTTTTCAGGAAGAGCGCGCTGAAGCCGCCGATGATGCTGTTGAGGTTCTTCACATTCTCCGCCATATTGTCCGTGGCGAAGGAAAGCGAATAGGCGTAGAGCGCCCACAGCACCGAAACCAGGGCGGTAATGCCAAAGCATTGCATGAGGACGGAAAGTACATTCTTGGCGCGGACCAACCCCCCGTAAAAGAGGGCGAGGCCGGGAATGGTCATGAAGAGGACGAGGGCGGTGGAGGTCAGCATCCAGGCCGTGTCGCCGGAATTCAGCGCGGGCTCTTGCGCCGCCGCCGGAAGCGCCGCCGCCAACATTCCGCCGGCCAGGAATCCCAGCCGGGTTTGCCGTGTCGCTGTTGATAAAAGTTTCGTTTTCACCATGTGTTTCCTTCAGCGGTTGAGGGTAAGATCGAAGGCCATGCCATTTATGACCGACTGTGTTGAAGAACCCTGCCCAACACCCGCCAAATTCATCCGCGCCAGCCCATACAGCCCGGTATAGCCCTACCGCACGGCTTGCGCACACACCCAGGATGTAAGCAACCCTTGTGCCAAGTACGCACAGGGTGCGGTGCCGGTACACGGACGAACCCTGTGGGTCTTTCTCTAACAAATTGCCCATGAAGGAGTTAGGATTGAGGAACGATAGCGTCGGGGGATAGGGGAAATGGGCTGAAAGAGAAACCACGTCTTCGTCAACCGGTTGATTTCCTACCATTTGGTGGGACGGCACAAGACAATACACCGATTGGTATGAATGCGCCGGAGGCGTGTTAAAGGCCATTTCACCGAAAATCACGCCCCGCTCCAGGGATGCCACGAAGAAATTTGCCCTGTGGCGTTAATTCGTGGTCTGTCCCTGAATTCCTTTCAGATAATGATCGAAGAAGTGAACAATCAGCGCCTTGGTATGGTTGTTGACGGCCACGACGGCGTCCATGGCGTGGGGCCAGCCGTTGACGCGATCATAATAATACGGCACGCCCATTTCTTTGAGCTTCTCCACGAGCCAGTCGCTTTGCTGCACCGGGACCAGCATGTCCACCGTGCCGTGAATGACACAGGTGGGCGGGGAGGTGGGGGTCACGTAACGAATGGGCGACGCTTTTTCGTAGCGCGCGGGGTCCTGATCATAGGTGCCGTTCATGTAGGTGGTGACCAGTCCGTGATCCCGGCGTTTGGGGTCGGTGAAATCCGTGGGGCCATAGATGTCCACCACGGCCTGCACCGCGCTGCTCTGCTCCGGCCAGCCGCCGCTCCCTTCAAATTCCGGCACGCCCGCGGTATACCCCAGCATCAGCGCCAGATACGCGCCGGCGGAATTCCCCATCACGCCGATGCGGTTCGGGTCCACGCCGATTTCCGCGGCATGCGCGCGCATCCAGCGCACGGCGCATTTGGCGTCATGAATTGATTTGGGCCATTGCCCTTCTTCCTTGAGGCGGTACTGCACCGCGCCCACCACGTATCCATGCTGCGCGAAATACTGCGCATACACCCGCAGCTGGTCTTTGCGCCCCTGCCGCCAGCCGCCGCCAAAGAACAGCAGAATGCCGGGCGCCGGGCCTTTCGCCGATTCCGCGGAGTACAGATCAAGGGTCAGCGGAACGCCCTCGCCGGTTCCATATGGAATGTCGGACTTCATCACCACGCCCGGGACGGGCGGCGCGTTCTCGACGGGGATAATGTCGTAAAAAAGATACCCGGCGAGAAACGCGGTGATCTCGCTGGGATAGCCGTGCGGCGGGGCGGGCACCCCCGCCGGCAATTCCGACGCCAAATCCGGGCGCTTCGCCGGGGCGTGTCCGTAGACGCATATGCCAATCAGCAGCCCCGCCAGCAGCACCAACAGCACAAGGCCGGTCCATTTCAGTATTTTGCGGAACAATTTCATCGGAACGTCCTCCTTGGAAGAAACAGTAGCATTCCCGCACTGGAGATATCCATAGTACCATGCCGGTGCCGCCCCCGGGAAAACGGTGAATGCGCCTGGCCTGTCTTTCGCGTTAATTTTCCATTCTTGAGTGCGCCGATGAGGCCACGGTTTCAATGGCATCCAGTTTTTCAATGACCTCCGGATCAATCTCTGGAACAGACAACAAAGCGGTCAACGCATGATAATCGCTTTTCCTGAAAATATCCGTTAATCCCAACTCTTCGGAATACCGGCTAAACAAGGGATCAAGAAATTCATCGCTGGCCTTGATATCCGCGGACCAAGGATCCGGTTTTTTCAACGTGGTAAACGCCTTTTCCATTTCGCTAATGATAGTTTCCATTATTTTGGCCCGGGCTTCCCCCTCTGCGTGATCAAACAAATCATCGGACACTCCCGCGCGCGCGAAGGCCATCAAAGAACGCCGTGTATAGATATAATTCTCGATTTCCCTGCGCCGCCACATACATTCCACAAGAGGGCCGCTCTTTGCGAGTTCTCTGTCCAGCCGGTCCAGAATGGCAATTCCTGAGAAATCTTGAAGGGCTTCGCGCAATCCATAGAAATGTTCGCGGGCTTTCTGCGGCTGGTTGGCGCCAATGTAATGAACAAACGGGGCTTCAAGATGCCTGGCTGCGGGATGTCCTAACGTGCGCGCAAATGATTGAAGAATAGCCAAGTCGGTGGAACCTTCCAAATA
>CAYXPO010000133.1:2928-9900 GCA_964466925.1 uncultured Nitrospirales bacterium | reverse complement strand
ACATCCTTTGGAAAGACGCCTCGGTGCGCGCCGTCCGGGTGCGCAACCTGGACACCAATGAAGTGCGCGACTACGCCGCCGATTATTTCTTTTCCACGCTCCCCGTGAAGGACCTCGTGGGCAGAATGGGGCCGGATGTTCCGCGGGACGTGCAATCCATCGCCGCGGGGCTGCAATACCGGGATTTCATCACGGTGGGGTTGTTGGTCAAACGCATGAGCGTACACGACGACACCGCCCCGGATACCGGCGCTCCCGTGACGATAGCGGACACCTGGATTTACATCCAGGAGCCGGATGTGCGTCTGGGCCGGCTTCAAATCTACAACAATTGGAGCCCCGCCCTGGTGCGGACGCCGGACACGGTGTGGCTGGGATTGGAGTATTTCTGCACGGAGGGCGACGAACTCTGGTGCATGAAAGACGAGGACTTCCTGCAGTTTGCCGCCAAGGAACTGGCCTCCATTGGCATCATCGAAGAGAAGGACGTTCTGGATGGATGTGTGCTGCGCTTGCGTAAAACCTACCCCGCCTATTGGGGCACGTATGAACGTTTTTCGGAACTTCGCGCCTTCCTGGACCCCATCGAAAACCTCTACCTCATCGGACGCAATGGCATGCACCGGTATAACAACCAGGATCATTCGATGTTGAGCGCCATGACCGCCGTGGATAACATCGTGGCCGGACGCCCTGGCAAAGACAACATCTGGGACATCAATGTCAGCGAAGAGTACCACGAAGTGAAAACAAAGCTGACCGCCGTGGAAAACCTTACGGAATGTTACGGCTCGGAACAACCGCCGGACTGACAAGAAATACCCTTCGGGGAGAACCGATGTTGTAACCATTTTGCCAACCAGTGTAGTGAGTCATCCTGATGGCATCTTATATAGAATGCGAAGTGTGCGCGCACAAAGAATTCGCAGGAAAAGAGGGAGGACTTCCTGTTAAAATGCCGCCGGAATTTCCCCCATACTTCACACGGAAAACAAGGAGCCGATCATGATGCGCACCCTATTCATCGGAACGTTGCTGACAGGCTTGGCCACCGCCGCCATGGGCGCGGATTTCCGCCCGCCCGCCGTGCCGCTGGTCACCCACGACCCCTATATGAGTTGCTGGTCCATGAATGATCATCTGTATGACGATTGGCCGAAACATTGGACCGGGCGGGTGCATGCGATGTGCGGCTTAATCCGGGTGGACGGAACTCCGATGCGGTTTATGGGCGCCCCCGCCGCACAACCGGCTGCCGCCGAGCAAAAGAGCCTGGTGGTGAATCCCACACAGACCATTTACACCTTTGACTGCGGGCCGGTGGACCTCACCGTAACGTTCACCTCGCCGCTGTTGCCCAATGACCTGGACGTTTTCGCGCGCCCCGCTTCCTACATTACGTTTTCCGCGAAATCGAAGGATGGGCAGCCGCATGCGGTGCAACTCTATTTCGACGCCACGGCGGAATGGTGCGTGAATGAGCCCAAGCAGAAGGTGGCGTGGTCGCGGATGCCGGTGCCGGGGCTGGACGTGATGCGCATGGGCAGTGTGGACCAGAAGGTGCTGGAGCGCAAAGGCGATGATGTCCGGATTGATTGGGGGTATTTCCTGATTGCCGCGGAGAAGGAACAACAGCCCGTCACGGCCATAGGCGAAGCGGACACGCTCAGGGCGGCTTTCAATACCCGTCACGCTTTGCCGGAGAAGGATGATTCGGATATGCCCCGCGCCGCCGGGGAGCGCTGGCCCGTGATGTCCGTCCTGTTTGATCTGGGCCCGGTGGCGGAACAGCCCGTGCAGCGGCACCTCATGGTGGCATATGATGATCTGTACAGCATTGAATACATGGAAAAACCGTTGCGCGCGTGGTGGCGGCGCACCGCGGACATGACCACGGAACGCCTGATCGAACTGGCGGCCGCGGAGTATGGCCCGCTGACGGAGCGGTGCGGAGCGTTTGATCAGACGCTGATTCAAGAGGCCACCGCGGCGGGCGGTGCGGAGTATGCGCAACTCTGCGCCTTGGCGTACCGGCAATCCATGGCGGCCGCCAAGCTGACCGCCGGGCCGGGCGGCCAGCCCTATCTGTTTTCCAAGGAGTGTTTCAGCAATGGCTGCATTGGCACCGTGGACGTGATTTATCCGCAATTCCCCATCCTGCTCTGTTTCAATCCCGTGCTGGCGCGCGCCCTCCTGACCCCCGTGATGGAATACGCGGCCTCGCCACGCTGGAAATTCCCCTTTGCCCCGCACGATGTGGGCACCTATCCCAAGGCGAACGGCCAAGTCTATGGCGGCGGTGAAAAAACGGAAGAGAACCAGATGCCTGTGGAAGAGTCGGGCAACATGCTGATTATGGTGGCGGCCCTCGCGAAATGGGAGGGCAGCCCGGAGTACGCGCAAAAATATTGGCCGCTGCTCGAGCGGTGGACGCAGTATCTGGAGCAGAAGGGGCTGGACCCCGAAAACCAACTGTGCACGGACGATTTCGCCGGCCACCTTGCCCACAACGTGAACCTCTCCGCCAAAGCCATCGTGAGCCTGGGCGGGTATGCGGCATTGTGCGGCATGGCGGGAAAGAAAGAGGAGGCGGCGAAGTATGACGCCCTCGCGAAAGACTTCGCGGCCCAATGGAAGCCCATGGCGGAGGAGGGCGATCATTACCGCCTCGCCTTCGACAAGCCGGGCACCTGGAGCCAGAAATACAACCTGGTGTGGGACCGCCTGCTGGGATTAAACCTCTTCCCGAAGGAAATCATGCAAAAGGAAATCGCCTATTACAAAAAAGTCCAAAATCCTTTTGGCCTCCCCCTGGACAACCGGAAAACCTACACCAAAGCGGACTGGCTGGTGTGGACCGCCACCCTGGCGGATTCCCAGGAAGATTTTCACGCCCTGATGAATCCCCTTTACACCTGGATGAACCAGACCCCGGACCGGGTGCCGCTCACGGATTGGTACGATACCGTGAATGCGAAGATGGTAGGATTTCAGGCCCGTCCGGTGATCGGCGGGGTCTTCATCAAGCTGTTGTCCGTCAAAATACCGGGCAACTAACCCAAACTACTGGCGGCGGGGCCCCCACGACGGGCCTTCGCTGCTGATGTTGCTCTTGGTCAGCTTGAATTCCTGGCCGGTCTTCACGTTCACCGCCCATAATTCCTTGCCGCCGTTGCGCGTGGTCATGAACATGACATGCCGGGAATCCGGCGACCACGTGGGGGATTCATTGGTGCCGCCCGCATTGGTCAATTGCACGGGATTCGAGCCGTTGGCGTCCATCATCCATATCTGGAATCCCTGGCCGCGTTTCTCGACCACAAAGGCGATTTTCTTGCCGTCGGGCGACCATGCGGGATCATAGGAATTGCCGCCCTGCATCGTGAGCCGGGTGCCGCCGCCGCCCGTCAAGGGCATCACATAGATTTGCGGCGATCCGCCCTGATCGCTCACGAACGCCAACTGGCTGCCGTCCGGCGAAAAAACGGGCGACGTGTCCAGGTACCGGTTCTTGGTGAGCCGGACCGGGCGTTTGCCATCGGCGTCGCGCAGGTAGATTTCCATGTTGCCGTCCTTGCTGAGCACCATGGCGAGCCGCGTGCCATCCGGCGACCACGACGGCGTGGCGTTGATGCCGGGTTCCTGGGAGATGGGCGTGGATTTTCCCGTGCGGCGATCATAGACGTACAGGAACGGAAAGCGGTCTTTATAGGAAAGGTAGGCGATTTTATTGCCGTCCGGCGAAATTCTGGGCTTGATGCTAATCGAGCCGTGCTTGGTCAGTTGCTGCACGTTCGCGCCATCGTAATCGGAGATATAGATTTCCTTCTTGCCCGTGACGCCCCCGCTGAAACAAACCTCGCTCGTGCCCGCACCGGGGATGCCGTCCGCGTAGCGAATCACTTCCTCGGAAAATTTGTGCGCGGCCAGCCGGGGCGAGGCCTTGTCCACCCGCAGTTCCAAACCCACAATCTGCTGCTTGGAAAACAGATCAAACAGGCGGAACTGCCCCACGATTTCATTGCCTTCGGCGCGCACCATCCCATACACGAGTTGCTCCACCCGCGCCACCTTCCAGGCCTCCATGTCCAGCTTGGTCACGTCCGGATCGAGCGCCGTGAAGCTGGGCGGATATTCCGCGGGCGCAATCACGTAAAACAACCCGGAAAACTCCAGGTCGAAGCCAATGACCTCCGCCATTTCCCGCGCTATCGAACTCAGCGCCGGGTCGGCGGTGGCAAAGGGCGGCGCCGCCACCCGCGTGCGTTTGTCCACCCCCGCTTGGGAACCAATGCGGATGGTGGCCTGGCCGTACGCCAGCAAACTGACACTCATTAGCACAACGGCAAGAACAGTTTTTTTCACTGGGGCATCCTCGATCACAATTGTTCCATGGTGAAACTGTAAATTATCTGCAACTGCGCGCCTGTATAGGCTTCCGGCAGGGGCGGAAACGGCGCGGCCGCCTTGATGGCCTCCAAGCCGGATTGTCCCACACGGGCGTCATTGGCTTCCTTGACAATAGACGGTTCCCCCACCAGATTTCCAGCACGGTCAATGGTGAACATGACTTCGGCCATGTTGTTGTTAGGATCAATCTCTATGCCTTCGGGATAAAACCATTGTTCTTCCACTTTCCGGACCACCTGCCGTCCCCACAAACTGAGTTCGGAAGGAATGCCGCTGCCGCCGCCGGGGGTTCGCATGCCGCTCTTGCCGGTTGCGGCCCCTCCGCCAATTGGAGTGCGCGGCACGGTATTGCTTGCCACCTGCATGGGCTTCGGTTCCGGTTTCGGTGCGGGTTTCGCCACCGGTTTCGCCACCGGCTTTGGAGACGGTTTGGGCGCTGGCTTGGGCTCGGGCTTGGGTTCCGGCTTGGGTTCCGGCTTGGGTTCCGGCTTCGGCTCGGGTTTCACTTCTGGAACCGGCTCGGGCTTCGGCGGCTCGGGTTTAACCTCCGGGACAGGCTCTGGTTTGGGCGGCTCCGGCTTCGGGGGCTCGGGTTTGGGGGGCTCCGGTTTGGGGGGCTCCGGTTTGGGGGCGGGGGTTTTCGGGCCTGCCGCCGGTTCGCCCATCCCCGGACCTTCCGCCTCGAACAACTGAATGGTAATGGCTTCGGGGATGCGTGCAATAATCCATTCGTTAAAACGGTACCCGACGCCCACCAGCGCCACATGCATCATCAACGATATAATGACCCATACCCGCAGATCGGATGAAAAAGCGGTCTGCGAGCGGTAAAAATGCCTGCCTCGGCGTATGGATGCGGCTGGTGTCATGGGGCTTTCATCATAAAGGAGCGAACGCGGCTAAATCAAACGCGGCATGCGCAATATTAACATTTTCCGCTCGTTCCCAAGTGGTGCTTGGGAACGCACTTTTCTTCAACGTTGTACTTTGAATCCTGCTATACCCGTTCACTTCCTCCTTTTTCATAACCATCCTGGCGCTGTATAAGTGCTATCCTCCAACAAGACAAAGGGTTCCGTAAATCCCAGTGGATTCCATTTCCCATCAGGACTACAATACCGGTCATGACGTGCAATTCCTCGTTCAACGGTCTGTCAGACCCTTCCGGCTCCGCGCTTTTAGGGCGCTATGTCCGGACCCTGCTCTGGTATTTCCTGGGCATGGCGGTGTTGTGGGGCGTGGGCTTTGAAAGCATCTACGGCCATCCCACGCCGTTCTATGCCCTGTTCTCGCCTGCTTTGGACACCGTTTTGCCCTATGGGTTCATTTCCATCGTTGTTTTCTGCGCCTTTTTCGTCTTGTGGAGGGTTGTTACACGCCGTGCGGCGTGGTTTGCGGAGCCCTGGACCATTTCCCCGGTGCGCTTTTTGGCGGGCGTGGTGCTCTTCAGCATTTTCTTCTCCTGCGCGGTGGCGATGCTGCGCAACGGCCTCACGGGGATTTCCCAAGCCTACCAGCGCGAAACGTATGAATATATTGGTGACATCGGAAAAGCGCCGAACATCCGCGCCCTGTTTTCGCGCTATCTCGACCTGATGCCCTATCTTTCCCTGCACGCGCGCGCGGCGCCCCCCGGCCCGATAGCGCTGTTGTGGGTGTTGTCCTACCTGGTGGGACGCGGCGCGCTGGCCTTGTCGCTCGCCACCGTCGTTGTGGGCGCCTTGGCCTTGATTCCCCTGTATTACTGGTCGCGCGACCTGACCCACGAACGCACCGCGCGCACCTGCTGCCTGCTATACGCCCTGATCCCGTCCGTGGTGCTGTTTACCGCCACCAGCGCGGAAATCCTGTTCATGCCCTTCACCCTCGGCACGCTGTTCCTGTTTGACCGTGCCTTGAACCGGAACAGCCTCCGCTATGCCCTGGCCGCCGGCATCGGCTTTGGAATGATGTCCCTGCTCAAATTCACCCTGGTGGGTATCGGCATCTACTTTTGCCTTATTGGGCTGTGGAAATTGTGCCGCCGGGAGACCCGCTGGACGGTGATTCGCGTGGCCGCGGCCATGTTTGCCACGTTTGCACTATTCCATCTCATGGTGCGTTGGTGGTCCGGATTTGATGTCATCGCATGCCTTGCCGCGGCGAAGACTCATTTCGACATGGACCAGGCCAAACTCGACACCATCACCCCCCGTTTGCCCGGCTGGGCCTACCGGTTCCTGAATCCCCTGTGTTGGTTCTATTTTGCGGGGATTCCCGTCTCCCTGCTGTTTCTGCGGCGGTTGTGGCGGCCCGAATCAAACACCAAGACCCGGTTCCTCCTTTTTGCGGCCACCCTGCTGGCGCTGAACTTGCTGTACTTGGGCCGCGGCGAAGGGGAGCGTTCCGCGCTGTATATCTTCCCCTTCCTGGCGTTGCCCGCCGCGCATGTTCTGGACGAACTCGGCAACAGCACTCAAACCCTTCGTGTCCTCACAATCACGTTAATTTTCCTCGCCTTCCAGTGCTGGCTCACCGAAGCCCTCTTCTACACCTATTGGTAACCCCCAAATGTTCCCCGCC
>CAYXPO010000133.1:0-2918 GCA_964466925.1 uncultured Nitrospirales bacterium | reverse complement strand
CAGTTCTCCCCGTCTTCCCCGTCATCCCGGATTTACACCACTTCACTTACTATGGTACAACTACGCGAAATTGTCTTCGCATCCATGGAGAGGAACACCTTATGCGGCGCATCAGTCTTATCCTGTTAGGGGCAATGGTGACGTTGGCCGGTTGCACGACCGTGAAGGAAGTGCTGGGAAAACCGTTTACCGTGGCGCAATGGGGCAAGACCCAGGCGCAGATTGTGGTGGCGGAGGACGCCTCCCCTTCCACCCGCTACGCGGCGGAGGAATTGCAGCGGTTCCTGAAGGAGATGTCCGGGGCGGAACTGCCCATCGTAACGGATTCCGCGCCGGTCGCAAAGCATGAGATCATCCTTGGCAAGAATGCGCACCTGTATCCGGCGAACGTCTCCATTGATTTCGACGCGCTGGGCAAGGAAGGGTATGTCCTCCGAACGACGAACCGTCACCTGATCATCGCGGGCGGCGAGCCGCGCGGCACGTTGTACGGGGTGTATGGTTTGCTCGAAGACCATCTGGGCTGCCGCTGGTTCACGCCCACTATCAGCCACATCCCCAAAAAGAACATTCTAAAGGTGCGGGCCGTCAATGAGAAGGTGATCCCCGTGCTCGAATACCGCGAGCCGTTTGTGTTGGATTGCTTCGACGGGGATTGGTGCGCGCGGAACCGCATGAACGGGAATGCGGCCTCGCTCACGGAAAAACACGGCGGCAAGGTGACCTATTTCGGCTTTGTTCATACATTCAATTCACTCGTGCCGCCGGAAAAGTATTTCGCGGAGCATCCGGAATATTTCTCCATGGTGAAAGGGGCGCGCATCCAAGACCACACCCAGCTCTGCTGCACCAATGAAGACGTGATTAAGCTCGTCATCGAGGAAGTTAAGCGGTGGATGCGCGGGCACCCCGAAGCCACGGTGTTCTCGGTGTCGCAAAATGATTGGGGCAATTATTGCCAGTGCGAAAAGTGCGCCGCCCTCGCCAAGCAGGAAGATTCCCAAATCGCCCCGGTGCTCGCGCTGGTGAACCGCGTGGCGGCGGCCGTGAAAGATGAATTCCCCGATAAGGTGATTGACACGCTGGCGTATCAGTGGACCCGCAAGCCTCCCAAGACCCTGCGCCCGGAACCGAATGTCATCATCCGCCTGTGCAGCATCGAATGCTGCTTCGCGCATTCCTTCGAGAAATGCAATCACCCGGACAACAAGAATTTCGTGCGGGACGTCGAGGGCTGGGGCGCCATCTGCAACCGCCTGTGGGTGTGGGATTACGTTACCTCGTTCTCGCACTATTTGGTGCCCTTCCCCAATTTGCGCGTGCGTGATGACAATATCCGCTTTCTCGAAAAGCATCATGTCCGGGGCATTTTCGAGCAGGATGTGTACACCACGGTTAACGGCGAACTGTCGCCGCTCAGCGGATATCTCAACGCGAAACTCCTGTGGAACCCGCACTACGACAAGGACAAGGCCATCCACGAATTTCTGACCGCCGTCTATGGCAACGCCGCCAAACCCATCGCGCGGTATCTCGATCTGATCCATGATGAAGTCGAGAAGAAGAACATCCACATGGACATCTGGGTGGGTCCGGAACACCGCCATCTCAACGATGCCCTGCTGGAAAAAGCGGATGCCCTGTGGGACCAGGCGGAGGCGGCGGTGGCGAATGCCCCGGAGACCCTGGAGCGCGTCCGCGTGGCGCGGCTCAGCGTGGATTACGCCATCCTCGAGCGCACCCGCGCGCGCGCGGCCAAGGCCTACACCATGGACCACGAACACTTCAAGGTGATTTTGGCCCCGGATTTTCTGGCCCGCGCGAAACGCTTTTTCGCGGTGGCGGAACGCAACGGCGTCACCATGTTTCGCGAGAACAACGGGGCGCTGGAGGGCCTGAAGAAAGAATACGGCGATATGCAGCCGGAACAGGTTTATCCGCCCATGGCGGCGGTTTCCCCCGGCGCCACGGAACCCGGCTTGCGCTGCCGGTATTTCGAGGGGGCTTGGCCCGCGCTGCCCGATTTTTCAGCCTTGAAAGCGGTTTCTGAAAAGGTGGTGGAGCGCATCGGCCTGGACGTGATCCCCACCCCCGCCGAAGCGTTCGGGCTTGAATTCACCGGATACCTGGAGGTTTCCAAGGACGGGGTCTATTCCTTCAGCCTTCAGGCCAACGACGGCGCGAACTTGTATATTGATGGAATGGAAATCGTCAACAACGACGGTTCGCACAAAACCGTGACGCGTTCCGGGATGGCCGGGCTGCGCGCCGGAAAGCATGCCCTCAGGGTGATCTATCACCAGGCGGGCGGCAACAAGGCCTTGGACCTCCAATACGCCGGGCCGGGCATCGCGGCGCAAGCCCTTCCGGCGAATACGCTGTCGCATTGAGAGTATGGGTTCAAAACAACCTTTAGAAAACCGAGGAGGATACGCGAATGCACCATGCAGTACCCCGTGCCGTCCTGGCCCTGTGCCTGCTGATGACGGGAAGCAAAATGGCACCGGCGGCGGACACCGTTCACATGACGGGCGAAACGCTCGTGCTGGCCGGCCAGACCCCCGGCAACCTGTGTTTTGATCAGGTGGCGCCGGGTACGGTGACCGTGCGCAGCGCCTATGAAGCGAATACCCCCGGCGTGGTGGTGTATGCGCCGGACCGCGATTACGTGGTGGATTATGCCAAGGGGACCATCGCGCGGACCGCGGAATCCCGCATCCCGGATTTTGCCGCCAATATGCTCTACGGGCAAAAGGAATTCGACCACAACCTGTTCCCGGGCTATGGAAACCGCGCCTTTATTGTCTACGTGGACTACACGTCCGACAACGGCTTCCCGCTGTTCACACCCACCGATCAGGCCGCCTCTCTGAAGCAGACCCGCGCGCGGCTCGAACACGGCGGCCCCTTCAAGATCA
>CAYXPO010000132.1:0-9970 GCA_964466925.1 uncultured Nitrospirales bacterium | reverse complement strand
ACTTCTTCGTCGAGTTTCTTCGGGAGCGTGTAGACCTTGCCGACTTCGTAACTGGCGGGATCGGTGAACAGGGCGATCTGCGCGAGGGTCTGGTTGGTGAAGCTGTTGGACATCACGAATGAGGGGTGGCCCGTGGCGCAGCCGAGGTTCACGAGGCGTCCGCGCGCCAGCAGGATGATCGAGCGTCCGTCCGGGAAGATGAACTTGTCCACTTGGGGCTTGATATTCAATTCGGTGATGCCAGGCTGTTCTTCGAGCCAAGACACCTCGATTTCGGAGTCGAAATGGCCGATATTGCACAGGATGGCTTCGTCGCGCATCTTGGCCATGTGTTCGCCGCGGATGACGTCGCAGCAGCCCGTGGCGGTGACGAAAATATCGCCCCGGGAGGCGGCGTCTTCCATGGTGGTGACTTCATAGCCTTCCATGGCGGCCTGCAATGCGCAGATGGGATCGATTTCCGTGATGAGCACACGCGCGCCCAGCCCGCGCATGGCCTGTGCGCAGCCCTTGCCCACGTCGCCATACCCTGCCACCACGACGACTTTTCCGGCCACCATGACGTCCGTGGCGCGCTTGATGCCGTCGCCAAGCGATTCGCGGCAGCCGTAGAGGTTGTCGAATTTCGATTTGGTCACCGAGTCATTCACGTTCATGGCGCGGGTGAGCAGTTTGCCCTCCCGCATCATTTCGTAGAGCCGGTGGACGCCGGTGGTGGTTTCCTCGGAGACGCCGATCCAGCTTTTGACCGTACGGTGCCAGCGGTCCGGTTCTTCCGCGTGGATTTTGTGCAGCAACGCGTCCACGATGGAAATTTCCTTGTTGTCGCGGCAGATTTCGGGAAGCTTGCCGGTTTTGGCGAAGTGCTCTTCAAATTCGTACCCGCGATGGATGAGGAGCGTGGCGTCGCCGCCGTCGTCCACGATCATGTTGGGGGTTTCACTGTTGGGAAAGCACATGGCCTGGTAGGTGCACCACCAGTATTCTTCGAGGGTTTCGCCTTTCCACGCGAAGACGGGCGTGCCCTTGGCGGCAATGGCCGCGGCGGCGTGGTCCTGGGTGGAAAAGATGTTGCAACTGGCCCAGCGCACTTGCGCGCCCAGCGCCTGCAATGTTTCCACGAGCACCGCCGTCTGGATGGTCATGTGAAGCGACCCCATGACCCGCGCCCCCATAAGCGGTTGCTTGGCGGCATAACGTTCCCGGGTGGCCATCAACCCCGGCATTTCCTTTTCCGCCATGTCGATCTCTTTTCGGCCCCAATCGGCCAGGCTCATATCCGCCACTTTGCAGGGAAGCGGGGCGTTTTGTGGGTTGGTGGTTTTCACCGCTACGGCCATGGTGTTCATGCTCCTTGTTGTGCTGTATGCCGCGTTGCTCATGCTTACAATGTCCCGGGCATCCCATCCGGGATGTATTGTGCCGCGGCGGACATTTCGTGATGGACTTCTTTCCCGCGGGACCAGCCCATAGTCTACCGCCCAATGCCGGGAAGCGTCAAATTTGATATACTGGCGGCATTATATAAGGAGCCTATGCACATGGAATGGCGCGCATTGGGGAAGACGGACCTCCGAGTCACCCCCATTGGGTTGGGATGCTGGCAGTTCAGCGGCGGGAAAGGCCTTTTCGGGAGGCTTTGGGGCACACTGAATAACGTGCCGTTCACGGAGATAGTGCAGACGGCGCTCGAAGGCGGCATCAATTGGTTCGATACGGCGGAGATGTATGGCCGGGGGAAGTCGGAAGAGGATTTGGCCAAAGGCTTGCAGGCCGCGGGAAAGGCGCCAGGGGAGGTGGTTATTGCCACAAAGTGGCTCCCCGCGTGGCGCACCGCCCGCTCCATTCTGGACACCATTGAAGAACGCAAACGCCGCCTGAACCCCTACCCGGTGGACCTCTATCAGATTCACATGCCGTTGTCGTTTTCGACCATTCGCGCGGAAATGAAGGCCATGGCGGAACTGGTCCGGCGCGGGGACATCCGGGCGGTGGGCATCAGCAACTATACGGCGGCCCAGATGCGGCGCGCGCACCGGGAACTCGCGGCGCTGGGCATCCCCCTGGCCACCAATCAGGTTCAGTACAACCTGCTGCACCGGAACATCGAACGCAACGGCACTCTTGAAACGGCCAAAGAACTGGGTATTACGATCATTGCATTCTCCCCCCTGGCGCAGGGGTTGTTGACTGGCAAGTTTCACGACCGTCCGGAACTGTTGAAACAAGTGGGCGGACGCCGGTACCAGCCGGGATACTGGAAGCGCGGGCTGGCAAAATCCGCCCCGCTCATTCAAGCCATGAAGCAAATCGCGGGAAAATACAACGCAACCCCGAGCCAAGTGGCGCTGAATTGGCTGATTCATTTTCACGGGCCCTCCGTGGTGGCGATTCCCGGCGCGACGAAAGTCTATCAAGCGCGGGACAATGTTGGGGCGATGCAATTTCAGCTCAACCGGGATGAGCTTGAACAGTTGGACGGTTTGTCAAAAATTTACACGTGACCTTTGTCAACCCTGCCCCAAAAACGTTCATAGCGGGTCTTGCCTCCAGTCACACCATCCCGGACTTCCCGGTCTTCCCAAACTTCCCATGTCTCCCTTACCCCTTCAATCGCGCGGCCATGACATCCACGAAGGCGCGCAGGAGGTCCTTGTCGAGTTCATTGCGCATTTCATTGCGCATGATTTGAAGGGCATTGAAAGTGTTTTGGGGTTTTTGATGGTAGCGCTCGGTGGTGAGCGCGTCAAAGATGTCGGCGATGGCGACAATACGGACAAAGGGGGAGACGGCGTCGTTTTTCAGCCCTTCGGGATACCCGGTGCCATCCAGTTTTTCGTGGTGATGCAAAACGATGTCCAGGGCGATTTCCCCGATGCCGCCGGACTCCCGGAGCATGCGGTGGCCTTCCACGGGGTGGGTTTTCATGCGCTCCCATTCGTCAATGGAAAGGGCGGAGGATTTGTTGAGAAGGGCGGGATTCAGGGAACGTTTTCCCACATCGTGCAGCAGCGCGCCGTTGGCGATTTCACGCAGCATCGCGGAATTGCGCTGCCCGGTCCGCATGGCGAGCGCGACGCTGTACGCCACCACATTGACGCTGTGGGTGTAGAGGTAATAATCACAGGAGATCGCGCGGAGGAGGTGTTCGATCATGAAATCCTCGGCGGTCATGAAGTTGACGGTGTGCTGGACGATTTCCTTGCCCCGGTCAATGGTTTCGCGGGTGGGTGGGTGCGCCAGGATATCTTCGACGACCGCCTGCGCGGAGTCATAGAGGATGGCGGATTTTTCTTTCACGTTGAGTTTGGCATCGCGCAGGATGTCTTCAAGATGGTCGGCGAGGTAGCGGTTGTACTCGCGGCGCTCCTCCTGCTTGATGTAGAGGCAGGCCACGCGGGAACTTTCCAGGCGCTTGCGCGCGGCGCGGGTGAAGGGAAGGTTGCGCTCGCAATAGAGCACGAAGGGCTGCTCCGGGCTTGGACGGAAATACAGCGCGAAATCCGGCGTGGTGTCTAGGCGGATGGAGTCAATGCGGATGGGCATGTAGAGTTCGCCGCCCAGGGCAATGGGGACCGGATTTGAAAACGGCATTTCGGGCACGACTCCACTCCTTGTGCAATGGCTATAGTTGTAAACCACCGGGCGGCTCTAGGGCAAATTGCCGCAAATCGGGGAGTTGTGCGGAAGGCCCTTTCCCGGCGGTCCGCCAAGCCGCGCGATGGATTCCCGCGAATGTCCCGCGCGAAGGAGCGGTTCCTCGATATCGCGGATAAGATCAGGAATGTAATACGCCAGCATGGAGCCTGTTCCCTGGAGGGTGAATCGGTCAAGAGAACCCGGCACGAGAACGGCTTCTCCCGCCTGCAACGCGTATTCAGTATTTTCGCCCTGTACGGTCAACGGGCCGTGCTTCACGAGCAGGAGATGGAAACTGCCGCCAAGAAGGGGGCGCGTGAAGGAACCGGCGAGGGTGATGAGTTCCGCCGCGAAATAACGGCATGCGGCCAGCACGCGGCATACAGCGCCATCGCGTTCATAGTCAAGCGGGACGTTTGGGCCTTGGTGGCCGTCCTCGAAACGGATGACTTCCAGGGCCTTTTCGACATGAAGGGTTCGGGGCTTTCCGGAAGCCTCCACGCGGTCCCAGTCGTACACGCGGTACGTGAGGTCGCTGTTTTGCTGGATTTCCGCCAGGAGAATGCCCGCGCCGATGGCGTGGATGGTTCCGGCGGGAACAAAAACATTCGTGTCCGGGGGCGCGGGGAAGCGCATCATGCATTCTTTTACGCGACGATCGGAAAGGGCTTGTTGGAAGGCGGCGGCCGTGGTGTCGGGTGTGAGTCCGCAAATGAGTTCCGCGCCGGGTTCGGCGTCGAGCACGTGCCACATCTCCGTTTTACCGATATCAGGTTCTCCCAGCCGCGCGGCATCTTCATCATCCGGATGCACCTGCACCGAAAGCACGTCTCCCGCGTCGATCAGTTTCAGCAAAAGCGGGAAGCGGCCATGGGGTGTGCGGTGGGCATGCCGTCCAAGGATGGCGGAAGCGTTTTCCGAGAGCAGTGTGCGCAGGGTCTTCCCCTGCTGCGGTCCCTCGGTGACGCGGCTTTCGCATTGGGCATGATCCGAGATGAGCCAGGCTTCGCCAATGACCGTAGTGGACGGAGTGGGCTTTTTCAATGCGCCGCGCAGTCTGTCCCCCCCCCAAATCCGCTCAAAATAGGTTTCCTCGAAGCGCAGGATATCCAACCGGGTTGTTTTCGCCGTGTTCATGGAAGGAGGCCGCGCATGGGGAGCGGGGAGTGCAGGGCGTTGTTGTAGAGTTGAATGAGTTCGGGGCCGAAGAACATAAAGAGCAGGCCGCCCAGCGCCAAATAGGGCCCGAACGGCAGGTAATGGCCCTTCAGGGTGATGAATTCGTCGCCTTCGGCTTCCTTAAGGTCTTCCACGGGCTGGGTGGGCCGGTACGTGCGGTCTTTTTGTTGTTTCGTGTAAATGTTCCAGGAGAGGAGCACGATGATCCCGGCCAAGAGGGCAATCGAGCCCGCGCCGGTGACCAACGGCCAGTAAAGCTCGCCGGGAACGGCGGAAGGCGCTTGCGCAAAGAAGAGAATGCGCAGGATGAGATAGAAGGTGCTGATGCCCAGGACCACCGTGCCGAGGGAGTCCACCGGGGGGTATTTGGGGATTTCGGCGGACTCCGGCTCTTCCTCCGGGTCCTGTTTCGCGCGGAAAAGGAGAATCATGCCGATACCGATGAAGCTTCCGGTGACCGAGGCGATGAGCAGCGTTCCGACCACCCCGCGCCAGCCGAAGAAGGCGCCCAGCATCGCGAGGAGCTTGACATCCCCAAACCCCATGCCCGGTTTTCGCAACAGGAGCACGGTGACGCCGTCGAGCATGCAGATTATGAAACATCCGAGTGCAATGCCGTCGAGGGCGTCCAGGGGATTGGTGACGCGCAGCATGCTGTTGGAAATCATCATGCCCATCAACGCCACGGCCAGCCCCGCCACCAGGCCGGGCAGTGTGATTTCATTGGGGATGGTCCAGTCGGTAAGGTCTTGGAACGTGACAATGACGAGGGCGGCGCTCAGGGCCATGTATACGGGCGTGGCCACGGTAAAGCCGAACCGCCAATACACACAGAGGAAGAGCACGCCGGTAATCGCTTCGACAAGAGGATACTGCCAACTGATGGGGAGGCCGCAATGCCGGCATTTTGCCCCCAGGATAAGCCAACTGAGGATGGGGAAGTTGTCATACCAGGCAATGGCGTTCATGCATTTGGGGCACCGGGAGCGCGGGCTGACGACCGATTCCCCGGCGGGCCAGCGGCAAATGCACACGTTGCAGAAGCTGCCGACCATGGCGCCCAGAACAAACGAAGTAATCATGAAAAAGGTATGAAGCGGGGCTATCACTTGTGCTAACGGCATGAATGGGTTCCTGCTTGTGTTTGAGACGGTTAGTATAGGGGCAGGGGCGCATTCCGCGCAACTGCCACGCAATCCGTCAGGATTGCGTCAAGGCCGAAAGCACGGATTGCGCCCTTGGCGCAAACGTGCGTAAGGCCACATAGCGTTTGACGCCTCCCGCACAACCAAGGTAGTCTTAGCAAAGCTGTTGCAACAGAAAAGAGGATGTTCTTGTCCAAGCGGCGTCTATATCTCGTCAACATCGGCCTTCGGGTGCCGTTGTTTCAATTATCCACCCCGCCCTTGGGCCTGATGTATCTGGCGGGCTATTTGCGGAATCGCTTCGCGCTCGATATCCGGGTGGTTAACCAGAAAGTGGAGAATCTTTCCTATAGGGCGCTGGCGGACGATATTGTGGCGTATGGGGCGGATATCGTGGGGTTGTCCGCCCTGACCCCCTTTGGGTATGCCTTGGGGGAGGTGTCCCGGCGGGTCCGGGAAGGCTTGCCGGAGGCGTTGATTGTGCTGGGCGGACCGCATGCCTCGTCGTTTGGCGAAACGGCGCTGGAAGGCACTTCGGCGGATGCGCTGGTAGTGGGGGAGGGGGAACGCGCCTTGGAGCAGGTAATCCAAGAATACTTTTTCGGCGGGCGGGACCTTTCGTTGATTCCCGGGTTGATCTGGCGGGACAAAGACAGGGGGATAGTGCGCAATCCCGGCATGGTGCCGCTAATTGAGGAATTGGATGCTCTTCCCTTTCCCGCTTATGATCTTATTGACCTTCAGAAGTATTGGACGCTTCCCTCCATGCCCCCGATTCCCCGCCGGCGTTATATTTCCTTCTTGAGCAGCCGGGGATGTCCTTACCAGTGCATTTATTGCCACCGCATTTTCGGAAAGCGTTTCCGGAAACACAGCGCGGAGCGAATGGTGGATGAAATAGACTTCTTCTCCAAGAAATACGGGGTGGGCGACATCGAGTTTGTGGATGACTCCTTCAACATTGACAGCGACCGGGTGATGCGGTTCAGTGAATTGCTGCGCGCGCGCGGCCTCAACGTCAAAATCGCGTTCTCGAACGCCCTGCGGGGGGACGTGCTCACGGAGGAAACGGTGGACGCCCTGTGTGACGCGGGGATGTATTTTTCCAGTTTCGCGCTGGAAACCGGATCGCCGCGGCTGCAACGCCTGATTGGAAAGAACCTCGATATACCCAAATTCCTGAAAGGAGTGGAACTGGCCGCCAAGCGCGGTGTTTTTACCAATGGCTTTAACATGCTTGGATTTCCGACGGAGACGGAAGAAGAATTACAGATGACCATTGACACGGTCTGCGGCTCCGCCCTCCACAATGCTTCGTTTTTTACCGTCACCCCCTTCCCCAATACGGCCTTATATGATCTCGTGCGTGAAAACAAACCCGATGCGCTGAAAAATCTGTCGTATGACAACTCGGATTTCATCCGGATTTTTGTGAACTGCACGGATCTTCCGGACGAGGTGTTGTTTGCATATCAGCGGAAGGCGAACCGGCAATTCTTCTTCAACGCGAACCGTGTTTTCCGGATGATCCGCGATTATCCCCAGCGGCGGCGCCTGTTCCAGTACGCCCCCACGATGATCAACCGAATTATGAAGGGGGTGTTTGGCGGGCGCTGAAGGGGTTGCGTCTGATGGATGCGGAACTAGTGGATGAGGCTTTGTCCGTGGCAGCGCAACGCGGGCAGGAGTTTGCCGATGCCTATATTTTTTCAAGTGCCTGTGAGGCCGGTGCGGATGGGATAGCCACCTTCAACTGGGGGCACTTTGAAAAATTCGACATGCCGCTGTACCGGGAAAATTTAGGGCGCGTGACGATGAAGTGAAGGGGGCTATTGCGCCTTGGGATGGGGTATGGCACCCGATACGTTTCACAATCTTTATGGACGGGGGATTTATATGCTACTATAAAGGTTCTCAGGATTTTTTTGCGAATGCGACGATGATGCCGTTCTGGCAAAGGGATTTCCTATGGGTATGCGCGTTATTGGCCGGTTTATATCTTGGATGGCGTGTGGTGTTCTCATCCTGGCGTGTGGCGTATCGTGCCAAAGCACGGTTTCTGGAACACCGGTGGCGCGGCCCGAAACCATGGGGCGGCAAACGGTATCGGCCCCGCAACGCGAACAGATCGAGCAGGCGGTGGCGAAGGTGAAACCGTCGCTGGTCCGGATTCATGTGGTGGAGACGTATTATGAGGAAGGCCGGGAGATGAAATACGAGGCCTCCGGGAGCGGGGTGGTGATTTCGCGGGAGGGGCATGTCATCACCAACCATCATGTGGCCGGGCACGCCAAACAATTGAAATGCACCTTCCCCGACAAGACCGAGGTTCCGGCGGAATTGATTGGTTCGGACCCCTTGACGGATATCGCGGTGATCCAGTTGAAGGATGGGCGGAAGGACTATCCGGTGGCGCTGTTTGGGAATTCGGAGGAGGTGAAGGTGGGGGACCCGGTGCTGGCGATGGGGAGTCCCCTGGCGCTGTCGCAATCGGTGACCCTGGGCATTGCCAGCAACACGGAAATGATTATGCCGGCATGGATGAGCCGGCGGGGCGGAGGATTGGAGCAGGACGGGGAGGACGTGGGTTCGCTGGTGCGCTGGATCGGGCATGACGCGGAGATATACGGAGGAAATTCCGGCGGACCATTGGTGAATCTTCAGGGCGAAATCATCGGCATCAATGAAATAAAGCTTGGTTTGAGCGGCGCCATTCCGGGGAATCTGGCGCGGCAGGTGGCGTCCGAACTTATGAAAAAAGGCACTGTGCGGCGGGCATGGCTGGGAACGGATGTGCAGCCGCGGCTCAAGCATGACACGGCGGAGCGGGGCGTGCTGGTGGGCGGGGTGATAAAAGGATCCCCCGCGGAGGAGGCGGGCCTGCAATCCGGGGATGTGATTCTTCAGGTGGGCGGGACGGCGGTGGACGTGCAGTTCATGGAGCAGCTTCCGGATTTTAACCGCTTGATAAGCGAATTGCCGATTGACAAGCCGGTGGACGTGGTGGTGGCGCGGGACGGATCGGAAAAGACCGTGCGGGTGACCCCGAAGGAGCGGGAGCCGTATCAGCCGAAGCAATATGAACTCAAGGCGTGGGGATTGACGGTGCGTGACTTGTCGTTCATGCTGGCGAAAGAATTGAAACGCAAGAGCACGGACGGGGTGTTGGTGACGTCGGTGCGCCAAGGCGGCCCCGCGGGCGATGCCAAGCCCGTGATTCAGAAGGATGATGTGATTACGTCGGTGGGGGGCAAGCCGGTGAAGAGTGTAAAAGAGTTGAAGGCGCTTTCGGAGGCATTGACGAAAAAGGCCAAGGACCCGGTGCCGGTGCTCACGGGGTTTGAGCGGAAAACGGAAGAGTTTGTCACGGTGGTGAAGGTGGGGATTTCCGACATGAAAGACCCGGGCTTGGAAGTGAAGAAAGCATGGCTTCCGGTGTCCACCCAGGTGATCACGCGCGACATTGCGGCGGCGTTGGGCAAGGAGGACCTCACCGGGTTCCGTGTGACGAATGTCTATGCGGGAAACACGGCGGATAAGGCGGGCATCAAGGTGGGGGACCTGATTGTGTCGGTGGACGGAGAAAAGATGACCGCCTCCGCCCCCGAGCATTATGAAGAACTGGCCGCGCTCATCCGGCAGTACAAGATTGGCGACAAGGTGGAATTGGGGCTGATGCGGGGCGCGGAAGAGAAAAAAGTTTCGGTGGAGTTGGCGGCCGCGCCGAAATTGGCGCGGGAGATGAGAAAATACCGCGATGAACAATTTGAGTTCACCGTCCGCGATATCACGTTCTTCGACAAGGCGTCGGAACAGTGGAAAGAGGAACAGAGCGGGGTGCTGGTGGATCAGGTGAAGCCGGGCGGCTGGGCGGCGCTGGGGCAGTTGACGGCGGGCGACTTGATCCTTGCGGTGGGCCGCACGGACACGCCGGACGTGGACGCGCTTCAAGCGGCCATGAAGGCGGTGGCGGAGGTCACCGCGTTGCTTATGTTGCTCAGGGAGCC
>CAYXPO010000131.1:0-9975 GCA_964466925.1 uncultured Nitrospirales bacterium | reverse complement strand
GAACGGACCGGTCCGGGGCATCATGAATTTCCTGGTTGATACGGCGGACAAATGCGCCCAAGGTGGTCGAGGCCAAGGCCAATTCCTCATAATCCTCCGCGGGAAGTGTTTCATCCAGCAAATCCAAAAACAAGAATTCCTCGGCGAGCACTTCCCGCACGGAATGCAAGACGCTCTGGATGGCGGGGGCCATGGTTCCCTGAAGCGTCACACGCACGATATACTCGAACCGTTCCTCCCGCCGGAAGTTGCGAAGGGCGTCCACCAACTGACTGGAATTGGTGAAAGGGGTGCAATCCAGGGTGTCCACGAGATAAAGGGCGCGCGAGGAGGGTACGGGTGTGACCCGCACTTCGCCCGCCTCCGGTATTTCCACTTCAAGATAATGGTGAACGCCGCAAGCGGTAAAATCGAGGCCTTCCGGAGCGCCCGAATAATACATGCAGACACCCGCCGCGTTGGGCACCTCGGTTACCGCGTGAAAATGGCCCAAGGCAAGATACTTCAGGCCCCGGGAGGCGGCGGTATCGGCGTCAAAGGGGGCATAGGCGTCCTTTCCCGGCGGCTGATGGCCCCGTTCCGAGCCGTGGGCCACCGCGACGTGGATTCGTCCATCCTCCGGAATGGATAGTGCGCCGAACGGATTAACCGGGATATCCGGACCATCAAAGCCAAAGCCATGCACCGTAAGCGGCACGTCCTCCAGTGCCTGGAAAGTCCATTGGGGGGCGCGGAAAATCCGCACATTGGGAGGCCAGACCTCGGTGAGATAAGGAGAGCCCGGCACGCAGGGATCATGATTCCCGGCGGCGATAAAGACCGGGACCGGGCGAATCCGCTCCATGCATTCCCGCAGGAAGGCCACGGTGTCGCGGCTCACACGGTCCAGATCGAACAGGTCCCCGGCAATGAGCAGGGCATCCGCGGGCCATTCCGCGGCGCGTTGCACAATCGCGGAAAAAACCTCCCGCAGACATTGCCGGCGCCGATGCCCGAAGCCCGCCGGAAAGCGGGTTCCCGCGAACGACGCATCCAGATGAACATCCGCCGTGTGTATAATTTTCATAGTATCACCAACAATCCCATTGGAACGCTGCTAGTGTGACAAATTCCCGTCCTAATTCCAAGTGGCAATGCGCGGGGGGCGGCCTTTCCGGGCGTCTTGATATCCCTGAAAGAGTTCATAGCGCAATACGCGGCGATAGGCGTATCCCATTAACCGCGTGTTTTCCTCGGAACGTTGGCAGGCCTGCTGATAGAAGGGCACCACCATTCCGTCCAGGCTGGCCCGCGCAAATCCGCGCAAAACGGAAAACCGCCGCGTAATTTCAGGATCATGGGTCTTGTCTTCCAGCATGCGCAAGGCATACCCGAACAGGTAGTTGCGCGCGGCTTCTTCAGTAAAAGTGACCGGCCGCCATATAAACGCCGCCGCCTTGTCCGCATACACGCGCGGCACCCCTTGCGCGTGCAGCCGCCACGCCAAATCCACCCCGTTCAGGCGGGTGTCTCCCAACGCCTCATCCAATCCCTGGGCTTCGAGGAATACACGCCGCGGCACACTCATATTGTCCATGCGGCACTCGATGGGCCTGGGGACGGCTCCCGGCGGAAGCATCTGGGTGTGTTCCGGAAGAAACCAGCGGGTAAGGGCCTCGCCGCTAAGCTGAGGATGGCGCTGTATCGCGCCGATGACCATCGCCCCGCCGTCATGTTCCTCCTGCGCGATTACATGCCGCTCAATCCAATGCGGCCCCGCCAGCAAATCCAAATCGAGAAACAGAATCCACTTGCCGCGGGCTTCCCGAACCCCCACATTCCACGCCTGCGCCAGGTTGCAGGAAGGAATCCGAATACACCGGGTGCGGACGGGGGAGCCGGCCGCAAAACGCGCCACCACACCGCCCGCATTGTCCGTGCTGCCCGCATCCGCCACGACAATCTCAAACCGGGCGGCCGGAAACGACTGTTGTTCCAGATGCGCGAGAAACGTGGGCAACGCGTTGGCCCCGCGCTGCACCGCCACCACTACTGATACATCCACTTTGTCCATCCGGCACAGCATAGCCCGTGGCACGCGTTAATGCAACTCCATGGAACGCTGGCGGGAATTCGCCGGTGGATACAGGCGCCTGTTTGCATATGCACGGGGTTGTGCTTTACCGTGTACGCGTGGCATCGAAATGAAAACCACCGAGGAGTTAAACAGACTGACTATGCCGGCCATGCGAAGACGAATAGACCCGCAAAGCAATGCGGAGTTCCTGGCGGGGGTGAAGCGCGAGCAGGCGAACCGTGAAAAGGGCTACCGCGATCAAGCCCTGAAACTGTTCCCCCATGTCTGCGCGAAGTGCGGACGGGAATTTTCGGGGAAACGGCTCCGCGAACTCACCGTGCACCACAAAGACAACGACCACCTGAATAATCCGCCCGACGGGAGCAACTGGGAACTGTTGTGCCTCTACTGCCATGACGACGAGCACGAGGCGTATGAACGCGCCGGGTATTACAGCGGCGGCGTGTCTTCCGGGGATCGGGATTCCGGATATACACCCTTTGCGGGCTTGGGGGATCTGCTTAAGATGAACGAGGAGCCTCCGGACGCCCAAAAGCGCGAATAACCCGGCTTATTCCAGCCGGAACTTGAAAAACGTGTGGAATAAAGGCGTGACGCGCACCTTGGTTGGCCGTGACACCGGGTAAGGATCGCCCATTTTTTCATACTGAAGTTCGAGAAGCCCAAATTTCCGCAAGGGTTTGAGAATGCGCGTTTCGGCGACAATGTGTATCTGCGGTTTCCCATCAAAACGAGAAACCGGTATCCCCGGCAGCACGGCGGGCAAAAACAATCGCGGCAACACTTCTTCAAAGGGCGTCCAATCACGGGCATGGTTGCAAAGCATAAGCAATGAGAACGCAACCGTTTCTTGCACGCCAAGGCACTCCCCCAAACCGTCCAACCATGCCAAATTGAATCTTCGGAAGAACGTAAAAAACAGCCGCGCATACAATTCACCGGCGTTGTCCTCCTGAAGCAACCGTTCGGCTTCCCGCGTAATCTTGAAACATCCCTTGTTTTTCCGGATGAGTCCCGCAATCTGGGTGACATGCCTCATCATATTCAAGGGCCTAATCTCATCTTCATTCCATGCCCGTTTCCATAAATACTGATACTGCATAACCTTCTCGCGTTCCGTCATCTGTTCGACATACTGCGCCACGAATTTACGGTTGAGATTGCCCGTTCCCGTGGCTTTCGCGCCCCCCTGTTCCAGCAGCAGGCGCAGCAACAGCCGGGCATCCGACAGGATGTCGGCTCCCCTCAGTTCGTTGAACGGAACATTCTTGTTCAACGAAAATACGGAATCCGGATGCTCCCAGTCCGCATGTGTCAGAAGATAAATCTGTTCCGGGGAGTACCAGCCAAATTCCGCCACCGGGCGCCGGTTATGTTCATCGGCAAGTTTCTGGATGAACGCATTCGCCTCATCAATATCGTGTATTTCGCGTTCTTGCAGGATATGCCTGATTTCCGCGTTAAACTCCGCAGCAAGGTTTCGGGGCGGGTTCTCTCCCGTCCGCTGATAGGAGTCCATCAGCACCCCTTTGAGGTAATCGTGGAGCATCCATAATGCATGCCGGACAGCAGGTTCATCCACATCTTCACAGGCTAATCCGACAGTGGTCATAAGCCGTCCGAACATTTCTTCGGAAAAATGGTACTCGTATTGGTCTTTTTGGGGGACAGCAAATTGAATGCGCGCCCGGAGCACATCATCCAAGGCGAAAACATGCTCCAACACCAACTCGCGATCTTCACGGCTCAAACTGAATGTAATCATAGATCAATTTCCCACACAATACCCGTCTTCCGTGGCGGGCACTTCTTTTGGACATGCATGATATCCGTTGGAGTTATAAAACTGGATAAGGCGGAGCAGTTCCGACAGGCTGATCCGCCAGTCTTGGGGGGCGTAATCGCTGTCATGCGGCATACAGGACACCGCCCCCGGTCCCGGCGCGTACCCGTCTTCCGTTCCCTGCAGACAATGATAGCCCTCCGAATTGTAAAACTGAATCGCCCGCAACAACTCGCTCAAGCCGATCAGGTTGTCATGATCGGGGTCCGCACTATGCCACAGGTCCGCCTGGCCTTCCGCTTCGCCTTCTCCGGGTGCCCCTTCTCCTTCGGGCGTGCCTTCCGCTTCGCCTTCCAAAATTCCTTCTTTCACCCCTTCTTCTTGCCCTTCTTCTTGCCCTTCTTCTTGCCCTTCTTCTTGCCCTTCACCTTCCACTTCGCCTTCCAACGTTCCTTCCGCAACGCCTTCTTCCATCCCTTCCCCCACTCCCTCGCCTTCGCTTACCCCTTCGCCTTCCCCTTCCGTTTCCGGGATGCGCGCGAAGAAATGGACGGGTTGCACAGCCAATATAGCGGCTTCGCTCGCGGTGTAGTAGCCCAAGCCATCCGCCGCAAACGCGATGGCTTCCCCCTGAATCTCAAACACCGCGGGCACGGGGCAATACGCGCGCGTGAACGCCTCATGGAGGGCTTCGCCCGGCAACCGCCGCCAAAGCCGCGTTTCCATATAGGAACGAATCAGAATTTCATTCCCTGCCGGCGAAACATCGCCCGCCGTTATCATTCCGGCAAGCCCTTTCGCGAAAAACAACGTCCCCACTTCTTCCACAAGGGCTTCCTCGCCGTATATATGCGGCGCAGCCTTGCGAAAAACATGGCATACCCCGTTTTCCACTTGCGGATTGGAACTGTCCTTGGTCACGAGATAGATATCCCCGGACACAGGGTCCACCAGCAGGGTTTCGCAGTCGTACACCACAGCGGGGGCCAAGGGGTATGCCAGCGAAAATGAGTCCACCACCTCCACCAGCACCTCCTGGGGCTCTTGAAGCGGGTCCACCTCCGGTTCCTCGATGCGGTAAATCATTAACGAACCCCGGTAGAGGCCATTGTTGCCGAAATCGCCGATGTAAATGTAATCACGTTCCGGGTCCGGCCCCGGGCCAAACGCCATGTCTTCCCAGTCCACGGCGGAAATTCCATTGAGCGCGTAGGCGCCCAAATGCCGCCCGGTATGCGAAAACGCATACACAACGGCATCGTCACCGCTGTCCGTATGCGCCCAGAAAACACCGGGGTGACGACGGCTGTCCAACAACCCGGACAGTTCTTTCAAAGCCGCCTGTTTCGGGGTGCAGAACGTGACACCGGCCTCAAACGCGGGACATCCTTCCGGCGCTTGGCAGGACGCCATCATCGGCATCCACCATAGACTCATTGTCATACTCGTGATTTGCAGCCATTTCATAACCAAACCTTTGGCAAGCAGTATATGTTATCGGCACGGCCGGGTAAAACATCTTCCCGGAACAGACCCGGCCGTTTCGCGAACAACGGCTTTTGTTTTTCGGCGCAGGAAATATTCGGGGGCGGTCTCTGCATTCGACGGATGATTTGTGGTATGTTTCGTGGAATGAAACAAGGAAGGACGGAGCACCCCTATGGACACAGCCGAGGTTTCAGTGAAATTCCCGGCAAGCGGTGAGGCCCCCTGTGAAAAACCGGTTCCGGGGATCGCTGGAGGAAAATGGAAAAGCCTCCGCGCTGCTTCCCGTTCACGTTGGGCGGGTTTCGCCGTGGCGGGGGTGATTCTGGCGGTTGGATTCGGAGCACGGATATACCGGATTGATTCGGAGACGATGTGGTATGACGAAAACTTCAACTACGGGTCGTTATGCCGGGCGGAGAGTTTTGCGGAGTTTTTCAATGATGACTGGAACTTGCTCATTAACAGGATATCGCCTTACTTCATCGCCCAGTATTTCTGGGCGCATTGGGTGAGCAAGGAGATTCTTTCGCTTCGGTTATTGTCGGTATTGTTTAGCATGGCGGCTTTGCTCAGCCTGTATGCCTTTGCCAAACGAATATATGGCGTCACCGCGGGCGCCTGTGCGCTGCTCTTGGCGTGTTTGTCGAACATCCATATTTATTATGGCCAGGAAGTCCGCGAATATGCGTTGATATTGCTTCTCGGCATCTGGTCCATGGACAGTTTTCACCGTGCTTTTCATGGAGGCGGGCGTGCTTGGTTTATCGTTCATTATTTCGTGTCGTGTTTGTTACTGTTCACGCATCTCTTCGGGGGTTTTCTACTGGCGGCCCAAGGGCTGTATCTGTTGCTCCTATACCGGAGGGAAGTATGGCGCGTTATTCTCTGGGGGATGGTCTATGTGCCGGTGATGCTGGGAATGGCCTGGTGGATTTCCACCGCGGACTTCGGCAGGCTTGATGTGGGCAACAGTTGGATTCCACAACCCGGCATACAGGGGTTGTTGCGGGGGATGACGTGGGACGGGGCCTATCTCCCTCATGCCCTCTTTTACGGCGAACTGGGCTTGGCGGCCTTGGGCTGGGCGATCTGGATGGTTTGGCGCGCCGCAAACACTTCCGAAACATGGACTGAAACGAAAGGGTCCGGAACGGCGCGCGAAAATTTTCTGTTGCTCGGTTGTTGGCTTATCGTGCCTCCGGCGGGTCTTTTTTTGTTATATTGCTTTTACGGTCCCTGCTTCGTATTGCGTTATGTGCTTTATTCATCCTGCGCCCTCTTCATACTTTTCGGCACCGCGCTATCCTCGATTCACTCCGCATGGCTGCGCAATACGGCCATTGCGGGGCTTGCCGCGATGATGGCATGGCATTGTGTCAGCGAACCCCGTCCCTTCCGGCCCGACTACCGGGCGTGCGCGGAAATCATCCGCGCGCAACGCGCACCGGACGAACCGGTGCTGAAATATCCGAATCTGGGGGTTCAGTATTTTCACCTCTTTTGGCCGGAACTGGGCGTGGATGCGGAAGGATTGGAGACGTACCCGAAATTGGTGGCACGGGTCTGGGAGGAAGCGCGCAAAGGCAAAGACGTTTGGGTGGTGCTCTCTTTGCAGGGGGAAAGCCGGGAAATGAAAACTTTCGATCAAAGCCTCCGGGATCGCCATCTGGCTTTTGACTGTTTTCCCGTTGAAGGCGGTTCTCCAACGTATGTATACATGGGGTTGGCCCGTAATACCTTGCGGCATTATTATCCCTCCGCCGTGTACCGCATCCGCGAAAACAAGTGACCTGCGTTCCCCATACCGTCATGAACAGGGTGCGGCGGCAACGCGGATACCCTGGCCCGCCTTCCTTCTACGCGGTGCGGGGCTGTGATCGAACTGGGAAAAGATCGAAATGCGCGGGATTGTTCCCGAACGCCGCCATCCATTCGGGCAGGGCGCTGAAGTCGCGCAGGTGGACGCCCGGCCAGCCGGCATAACATCCCAGCGGATCAAGATGCACCGCGCCGATACCGGCCCGGTTCGCGCCAAGCACGTCAAAATGATAATGGTCGCCGATGTACATGGCCTCCGCCGGCGCCAGCCCCAACTCGTTTAATGCGTGATGGAAAATTTCCGGGTTGGGTTTCTCGAACCCCACATAATGACTGTCAAATACGGCATCGAGATACGGAGCAAGGCCGCAGACCTCAAGTTGCCGCCGGACGCGCCCATCAGCATTGGATATCACCGACATCCGGAAGCCGTTCTGTTTCAATGCCGCCAGCGTTTCCAGCACCCATGGCTTGGTGTAGGTCCAGAGACTGGTCTCTTCGTGCCGCGCCAAGAGCTTGTCCACCGCGCGTGCCGCGGCGTCTTTCGCCGCCCCGGCCCGGATAAGCATTTCCTGGAAGAAATACCGCAGCGAAAGCGAGGGCGGCGCGGTGTGTTCCCGGAGATGCACATCGTATTGATACATCAGGTGAAAATGAGCTTCGTAAAGCCCCTCAGGCTCCAGAACACTTCCTTCCGCGGCCGCCACACGCGCCATCAAGTCCAGGTCGGGAAAAACCAGGGTGCCCCCGGCATCCAGCAGCAAATACGGATATTTCATGCAAGACCACTCCTTGTGTCCAGGCTTCAGTAGAGGAACCATAGCAACCCCCAAAGGGAACGCGCAAGCACGGGCTGGCCGGCGTATTTCGCGGAAATGCCTTGATTTGGACGCCAAACATGCCTCCAACACATCGAAGGGCGCAATACAGTCTTAAAATGCACCCGATGCGCATGAAAATAAAAAACGGCATGCCGGAAGCCGGCATGCCCTGCGAATTCCCATCAGACTGTTTTTAGGCAACGCGGAAGGGGGCCTTCAGACTCCATCCGTTGAGGTATGGACGGTACGCCCATTCGTTGCCGCGCTTTGTGGCTTCGTCATCGCCAGTGAATCTTTCCGTGGCGGCATCCCATTTCAGTTTCCCGTCGGCCACATAGGCGCAGGTGCCCATATGGCACACCCGCGTGGTGTTGTACAATTTTTCCACCGAGACCGTCGGGTCTTCCCCGGACTTCATGCAGTCCAGGAAATTCTGCCAGTGGATGTCGTACCACAGGGTCACATCGGCGGGATTTTGCACTTTCTTGGCTTCGCAGCCTTCGTTATTCGCCACGGGAAACACCTCAAAGCCGCCGCGGTCCAGCAGCATGGTGCCCAGAGTGCCATGGAACAAAATACCATGATCCTGGTAGCCTTTGGGCAGGTAGCCGTTGCACACGCGGTTGCTGAAACTCAGGACGTAATCATCGAATTCCCAGATGGCCTCGAGGGTGTCCGGGGTGGTGCGCAGGTCTTGAACCAGGAATTTTTTCCCGGCGGCCACCACCGATTTCGGCTGTTTTTCTTCGCCCATCGCCATCAGGGCAATGTCGATCAAATGGGTGCCCCAATCCGTGATTTTTCCGCCGGAATAATCCAGATACCACCGGAAATTGTAAATCCAGCGGTTGATGTCGAAGGGTTTGTGTTCAACCCAGCCCTGGTAGAAATCCCAATCCAGCCCCGCCCATTTGGGGTCGTTGATGTTGTCGTGGCCTTCCACCAGATCAAATCCCTTGATGGGGGTGTTCTCATGATTGAAGGTCTCGACGCGCGAAATCTTGCCGATGTACCCGCTCTTGATTAGCTCCACCGCTTCCTGGAAATGCGGGCCGCTGCGCTGCATCGTGCCGCCCTGGAAAACCACCTTGTTGCGCCGCACCGATTCCACCATCGCCCGGCCTTCTTCAATCGTTGTTGACAGCGGCTTTTCGCAATAAATCGCCTTCTTGGCTTCCGCGGCATACAGCGTGCACAGGCAATGCCAGTGATCGGAGGTGGCGATCAGCACTGCGTCCACGTCCTTGTTGTCAATTACTTCCCGGAAGTCCTTGTGTTGCGTGGGGGTCAATTCCGGAAAACGCTGACCAAGCATGCCGGCCGCCTTTTCCAAATTGCGGGGATACAGATCGCACAGGGCGATGGGCTTCAAGTCCTCGCGCTTGAATATCGCCTTCAGATGGTTGCGGCCCATGGTCCCAATGCCAATCATGCCCAACCGCACCGTTTCATTCGCGCCCAGCACCGTTTGCGGCAGAATTGACTTGTACACATCGGCCTTCGCCGTTTGCATCGTCACCGCCGATACCGCCGTGGCGCCCACCGCCGCCGCCGCGTTCCGGATAAATGTGCGCCGGTTCACGGCCTGTTTCGTTTCCGTATGCTCTGTAGCCATGGATAGCGTGTCCTCTCTTGCTGCGTTTGTCTCTGAATTCACGAAAAACAGGAAATAGTGTATCTCATAGACCCCAATTAACGCAAAATGGTTTTAACAGCGTTACACCGTCACCGTCTCACAAATAGCCGCAGGCAGGGGGACATTCAACCCCTCTTCACGAAGTCCGTCAAGATGAAATCGAATCACCCGCCGGATTTCTTGCTCAACATCCTCTATTGTCTCCCCCGTGGCAATGCATCCGGGCAGGTCTGGAACATACGCGGAGAAATTCCCCCCGGCTTTTTCTATCACAATGCCATATTCCATCACTCTTTCCCTTTAAGTTGCGCTTGTTTCAAAATACTGTTAAGTGTTCCAGGGGCAACATCAT
>CAYXPO010000130.1:0-9977 GCA_964466925.1 uncultured Nitrospirales bacterium | reverse complement strand
GTTTTTTCAGGCATTCGGCGGCCTGTTCGCACCGCATGTTCTCCCGGATGGCAATGTATTCCATTTCCGGGGTAATGATGCCTCGCCGGGCATACTCCATTTGGGTAATGCGGCAGCCGGGCTTGGCGCGCAAAGGTTTCCGGGCAGGCCTGAACCGCACCGGCCCCAATTCGGGATCGGTGGCGCGGCGGCGGGCAAACTCAGAGGTTGCGTTTTCCAGCTCTTCCACGCCGCCCCGGTTCCGTATCCATTCCAAGCGCAATGGGGCCAAGCCTTTATGAACATCAAGGACGACATCGGGGTCCGTATAGGGGCCGGAGGTGTCGTACAGGGTTATCGCGGGATTGAGTTCTTCACGGGGGCTGGTCTTTCCAAGGTAAGTGGGGGTTTGCACCACTTCGCGCATGGCGACCCGGATCGTGGGGTCCGATCCCTGGACATATATCTTCCTGGAACAGGGAAACGGCGCACAGGTGATCCCGCGGACGTTGTCCGTTCCAAACACTTCATTTTCTTGCGGGGAAATAGCCATTCATGATTCTCCAAAGACCCTATTATACCGCATTCCGGCGGGCGGAGGCATTTCCCACGGAAGAATGGATGTGACACTCACCGGCTCATCAACATGGTGCTGAGATTGCAGGACAGAACTCCCACCATATATACTTAGCCGCATAACCCTTGGAAAGGACATGAATTCGACGTGTTAAAAGGACTGGGTGATATCGGTAAGTTGGGCGGCATGTTGAAACATGCCATGGAAATGAAGCAGCGCATCGAGGAACTCAAGGAAGCCTTGGGGGATGAGCGCGTGGAAGGAAGCGCCGGGGGCGGGATGGTGATCGTGGTCATGACCGGGAAAATGGAAGTGCTTTCCGTGACGATAGACCCGGAGATTATTGACAAGAATGATCCCCAGATGTTGGAAACGATGGTGCGCGCGGCCGTGAATGCCGCCACGGATAAAGCCCGTGAACTCATGGAAACGCGGATGAAAGAAATCGCGGGTGATTTGAATATTCCGGGATTAGTCTAGTGCGAATCGTCTTTTTTGGCACCCCCGCCCTGGCGGTTCCAAGCTTGGAAGCGGTGGCGGCCCGGCATGAGGTCGCCGCGGTGGTCTGCCAGCCGGACCGTCCGCAGGGCCGCAGCAAGCGGCCTGTTCCGCCGCCGGTGAAATGCTGGGCGATGGAGCGGGGCGTTCCGGTATATCAACCGGAAAAAATCCATGACGGGACGTTTGAAACCTGGCTTCGGATGCAAGCGCCGGAATTATGCGCGATTACCGCGTATGGACGCCTGCTGAAGCAACCGATTATTGATATTCCCGCCAAGGGCTGGCTGAACATGCATCCCAGCCTCTTGCCGCGGCACCGGGGCCCCTCCCCCATTCAAACCGCCCTCTTGGAGGGCGATGAAGTGACGGGCGTGACAATTATGCGCCTCACGCTTGAAATGGATTCGGGCGATATGCTGCTTCAACGATCCACTCCGATAGGCCCGGACGAGAATGCAGAAGAACTGACCGAACGTCTGGCGCGGATGGGGGCGGAGTTATTGGCGGAGGGGGTGGACCGGGTGGCGGCGGGTTCAGCGGAATTTGTGCCGCAGGACCCTGAGAAAGCCACCTACTGCACCATGTTTGAAAAAGAACACGGGCGCATCCGCTGGGGACAACCGGCGCAACGCATCCATAACCAGGTGCGGGCGTGCCTTCCCTGGCCGGTGGCACACTGCCTGTATCAGGGCGAAGTCTGCCGGATACACAAGTCCATGGTGGTTGATTCGTTTTCGGATGCCGCGCCGGGAACAGTGACCTCGGTGGAAAAGGACCGGGTGCTAGTGGGCACGGGGGAAGGGCAATTGGCGATTGTGCAGTTTCAGCCGCCCGGGAAGCGGGTGATGGCCATGGCGGATTTCCTGCGGGGACACCCCATGCAGGCCGGAGAACGCTTTGAGGAAATACACTAATGCCCATTGATCCCGTGCGTGACGCCGCCATAGACGTGCTGCTTCGCGTATTCACCCGGAACATGCATCTGGACCTGTCCCTGGATAAAACCATCCGGCGCAAACCCTTATCGGATCGGGGGCGGCGTTTTTTGACACAATTGGCCTATGGGACCGTGCGTCATGCCATTCTGTGCGACCACGTATTGGCCCCCATTTGCCGCCAGCCTTTGGAAGAGTTTCCGGCGCCGATTTTGCTGATTTTGCGCATGGCGGTGTTTCAGGCCTTGTTTTGCAACCAAGTGACGCGGCCGGCGATGGTTCACACATCGGTGGATTTGGCGAAAAAACGGGGGCATGCGGGGCTGGCGCGGTTGGTGAATGCGGTATTGCGGCGGGTTCCCGCCTCCCTGGAGGCGGTCAAGTTTCCCTCGCATGAGACGGATTTAGAGGAGTTTTTACAGGTCCGTTACTCGATTCCCGGCTGGTTGACGGAATGCTGGGTGTCGGAATTTGGTCCTGAACGAGCGGAACGCTTGTGTGCCGCGTGCGAGATTCAAGCCCCTGCCAGTTTGCGTGCGAATACGCTGAAAACCACTGTGGAGGAACTGGCGGAGCATTTGACCCGTTCTGGCATTGAGCATCAGAAAAGTACGGTAATCCCCGAGGAACTGACATTGACCAGCCCCGGTCTGCCCGTTCATACGCAATGGTTCCGGGAAGGCCATTTTATATTTCAAGACCCCGCCTCGTTATTGCCTCCCCATCTTCTGGAACCGCAACCGGGCGATTGGGTATTGGATATGTGTGCGGCCCCGGGTGGAAAGTCCACCCATCTGGCCCAGCTTTCACAAGGACATGCCCGAATCGTTGCCTTGGACAAGGATTGGCGCCGCCTTCATGCGGTGCGGGAGAACGCGGACCGGCTGGGCATAAAGACTATTCACCTGATCGGCGCGGATGGCGCATGCCCGCCCCTGCCGGGGTCCGGTTTTGACCGGGTGCTGGTGGATGCGCCCTGTTCGGGGCTGGGAACCTTGCGCCGCCATCCGGACATCAAGGGACGCATGAACCCCGAAACCATACAACGGCTGGGCGAACAACAACGCGCACTGTTGCGTTCCGGGGTGAATCTTTGTAAAAATGGCGGGGTTATAGTGTATTCCGTCTGCACTTTTTCCCGGCAGGAAACCGACGCAGTGGTGCAGTCTGTTTTGAATGATGGCATGGTGGAACTCGAAGACGGCCCGGAGTGGCTCAGCCCGTGGAAAGAATCCCAAGGAAAGTACCGAACATACCCGTCCGAAGGAATTTTGGACGGCTTTTTCTTAACGCGATTGCGGAAGGCATCCTAGGCGTATTTTTTTTCATCCTGCGTTTTATCGCCTGGTCAATTCAGTGGTCGGTGGCCACGGTGTTTTTCCTTCTGGTCATGGCGGGGGCGGGGTATTATGTGTTTATGCAGGCGCTGGGGGGCGGACAACATGTCACGGTGCCGAATATCGTAAATTTGCCCATGACGGAGGCCTCGCTGGTATTGACGGAACAAGGGTTGGAACTGGGCCGTCAGGAACAAGTCCCCCATCCCACCGTGCCGAAGTATTACATTATCGCGCAACGTCCCGAGGCGGGCCGCGTGGTGCGGACGGGCCGGCGGGTGTATGTGACGGTCAGCATGGGCACGCAATTCCTGAGCGCCCCGAATTATTTGAACAAGCCGCTGAACGATGCGCGGCAGGAAATGAACGAGGCGCGGTTCCGTCTGGGGACGGTGGCGCGGATTCCGCATAAGGCGCCGCGTGACACCATAATCGCGCAGGACCCGCCCCCAGGAGACAACATCCCGAACCAAGGCTCCATCAACGTGTTGGTGAGCGCGGGCACGGACCGGCGCAGCGCGTTCATGCCGGATATCCGGGGCAAGAGTGTTCAGGAAGTGGTCAATATTCTCGCGCCGTATGGTGTGATCCTGATACCGAATGTGGTGGACATCCCCGGCGCGCTGGAAGACGTGGCGTTGAACCAGGACCCCTTGCCGGACACCGTGATTTACGAGGGGCAGATGGTCACGTATGACGTGAAGCCTTCCGGGTCGGTTGCGTTGCCGGATGCGCGGCAGCAGGCCGAAGTGCGTCATGTGCTGGATTTTGACTGGTACGACCGGGATGTCCGGGTGGAAGTGATCGATCGCAGTGGAAACCGGAAAGTGGTTTGGACGAAGCCGCCGGTCTATGACGACGAATCCCGGCGGACGTATGTGGCGGGAACGGCCATCCGTCTTCCGGTGACGTATGTGGGCGAGATCACCGTAGAAATCTACGTGAACAACCTGCTGGTGGAATCCTATTATTTGAAGGAAGGCGCGCCGCCGGTAAAGGGCCGAGATCGCCCGGCGGCGACCGGATGACAAGGAGACGAATGTGCCGAAAGTAAAGATTGCCCCGTCAATTTTATCGAGTGATTTCAGCCGGTTGGGCGAAGAAATCCGCGCACTGGTGGCCGGGGGCGCCGACTATATCCATATTGATGTCATGGATGGCCATTTCGTGCCGAATATCACGATTGGCCCGCCGGTGGTGGCGTCGTTGCGTCAGCACAGCGCGGTTCCGCTGGATGTGCATTTGATGATTACCGAGCCGGAAGCCTATGTGGAGGATTTTGCAAATGCCGGGGCGGACATCATTACGTTTCAAATTGAGGCGGCACGGCATCCGCACCGGCTCCTCACAAAGATTAAGGATTTGGGGTGTCAGGCGGGCGTGGTGCTGAATCCGGGGACGCCGGAAGATGACATTGAGTTTTTGCTTGACGCGGTGGACTTGGTTTTGGTGATGACGGTGAATCCCGGATTCGGCGGACAGAAATTCATCCCGGACATGCTCCGTAAAATCAGGAACATCCGCTCCATGCTCGGCGAGCGGGATTTGGAGGTGGATGGAGGCGTTGACGGCACGACGGTCCATGACATCGTGGCGGCGGGGGGCAATGTGCTGGTCGCCGGGAACTATATATTCAAGCATCCCGGTTCGTATCTTGAGGCGATTGAAAGCCTGCGCATAGACGCCTAATGGGTCATGAGGGTTGTACGGCCGGTGGGGTGGTTGCGGGGGGCGCGCTTCCAAAGAGGCGTTCCCACAACGTCTTGGGTTTCAGTTCGACCGGGGCCAGCAACGGCCCTTTTCCGAGAACGGTCCCGTTGAGTTGGACCCGGAATTCGCCGAGCACGGTTCCGGCGGCGACGGGAGGCACCAGTTTGGGCGGACGGTCAAACACCACCTCGATTTTGGACTCCTCTTCCTTTTTGACAATAACCCATATATCGTTTCCGGCGGTCAATCTCACTTGGGGGGTCATGCACCGTTCCACAGGAACCGGCTCCCCCAAGGCCTCGCCCTGGGAGACGATTTTCTTTCGGGTTAGCGCGGCGAACCCTTCATCCATCATCTGCTCCGCAAACTTATTGCGTCCGCGTTTATCATCGCCCATGACGACGGCAATCAGCCGGATATCGTTGCGCTTGGCGGTGGCGGTGATGCAAAAGCCCGCCAACCGGATAAAACCCGTTTTGAAGCCATCGCAATCCGGCATGGACCAGAGCATTTTGTTCGTGCTGGCATGCGGGGCCTCTTCGGGGCGCAGTTTGAATTCCTTCATACTGGTCCACCGGAAAAGTTCGGGATGCCTGGCACATTCCCTGCCCAGCGTGGCCATGTCACGGGCCGTGGTCACATCGGGTTCTTCCCCCTTGGCCGGGGGCAACCCATGAACACTCCGATAGACGGTTGCACTCATGCCCAGTTCTTTTGCCCGCGCGTTCATGGCTTCCAGGCATTTTTCCTTGCTCCCCCACAATCCTTCGGCGACAGCCATGGCGGCGTCATTGGCCGAGGCCACGGCCATGGCCTGCATCAGGGTGTCCAGCGGCCACGTCTCGTTCATTTTAAGGTAGACTTGGGAACCGCCCATGCCTTCGGCGTTTTTGGTGACCGATATGGACTGATCCAGTTTCCATTTGCCCGCCGCGACGCCTTCGGTCACTAACAGGATTTGCATGAGTTTGACCATGCTGGCGGGAGGCCGGGGAAGGTCGGCGTTTTCTTCGTGCAACACCATTCCGGTTTCCGCTTCAACGCATATGGCGCTTACCGGCACTTCGGGTTCCGGAGCCGGTTTCGGTTCAGTTTTGGCCGGGGACTTATCCTCTGTCTTGGGGTTGGTCTTTCGGGCTTTTGGCGCCGGAGCCGCTTTTTGCGCGGGCGCCGCTTTCGGCTTGGCGCCTCTTTTCGCCTTTGCCTCCACCCTATCACACAGGGCCATCGTCAACACGAGCATCATTCCAAACGCAATTACTCCACGAAGCATGACGGTCGCTTTTTCCTTTCCATAGTATTTCCTGGTTAACGTTGGTTCAAACACTGGAGGGTTCCCGCGTTCCGGCGGGGCGCTCCGGCTTTTTGCCCATGGCGCGGATATTGGCCTGCACAATGCGCATCACATCCTCCATGGCGAAGGGCTTGTGCAAGATTCCCGCACTGCCCTCCAGGCCTTCCTCGGCGCCCGGCATACCGGTCATAACATATATCGGGGTTTGATGCAAGGCGGGCATGTCCCGGAAAACCTGAATCCGTTCCGCCGGCGCATCACCGGGAATATCAATGTCGAGAAAAATGATGTCCGGCTTCTGGCGCGCGGCAAAGGCGGCGGCCTCGGGCAATGTGCGCGCGCACCCGCACGGAATTTGCCCGCGCCGCAGGACCATCTCCAGCCAATCGAGCAGTCCGGGGTCCGTATCCACAGCCAGCACAAACGGTCGGTACTCGGCATTCTCCGGGGGGGATTCCGTGGTATCCGGAAGCGGGGCGGAAACCTCTCCCAAATGCGCCAGCCGCATGTTTTCCAGCAAGGTAAAGAGGGTAAACCGCCGTTTGAGATAGAGGATGTCTCCCCATAACTCCTTGGCTTCCTTGACGCGTTCGACGCTCTCGCTGGTAATGACAATCACCGGGATGTCCGAGGTGACGGGGTTTTGCCGCAACAGCCCGATGGTGCCCAATCCCGCCACATCGCCGGAAGAATCATTGATGATGATAATGTCGGGCAAGAGTTCGCTGGCGCAGCGCACGCCTTCGAATCCGTTGGGGGCCACATGGAGGGCCACATGGCCTTGGGCAAACCATGGCTTCAGGGTTTCGTACACCCCCTGGTGTTGATCCACCACGAGCACACGGCGTCCGGACAAGGATTCAAAATCTTCCGGGCGGTGGGCCGCGTTAAACACGGCATTGGGCAACACCACGGTAAAAGTGCTTCCCTTCCCCACGGCGCTTTGCACTTCAATGGTCCCCTGATGCTTCTCCACAATGGCCTTGGCGATGGAAAGGCCGATGCCCGTGCCTTCATAGCGCCGGGTCTTCGAACTGTCCACCTGGAAGAATTTTTCAAAAATCCGCTGGAGGAATTTGGGGTCTATGCCAATCCCGGTATCGGATACCGCGATGCGCAGGGTATTTTCTTCCGTCACCGTAACCTGCACCTGAATCATGCCGCCGGGATCGGTGAATTTCGCCGCGTTATTCAAGAGAATGCCCAGAACCTGGCCGAGTTTTTCCTTATCGCCCCAAGCATTGGCGGTCTGATCATCCACAAAAAGATTCAGGGTAATGTTTTTGGCCAAGGCTTGGGGATGTACAAAGGCCAGCGCTTCGCGGGCCAGACGCCCCGGGGAGAACAAATCCACGGCGATTTGGAGGCCGCGGATTTCCATGCGGCTGAACTCGATCATTTCATTTATCAGGCCCAGCAGGCGCTCGACGTTGCGCCCCATTACTTTGGTGGCGCTGGCCTGGGGTCCGGTGATGGCGCCAAGATTTCCGGATTCCAGCATCTCGACATAGCCCTGGATGGTGCTCAAGGGGGTGCGCAGTTCATGGCTGACATTGGAGAGAAACATGTCCTTGGAACGGTCGTGCAGGCGCAGTTCCTCATTGGCCCGCTCCAATTCCCGGGCGCGCATTTCAAGTTGATGCTGCATTTCTTTTTGTTCCACGAGACTGGTGATCACGACGGAATAGACGGGTTCCTCACCGGCGGCCCCCCGGAGGTAGGCGACGGCCACCATGGCGGGGACCTGTTCATTGCGCGCATCAACAAAAATAACCTCTTGCCGGAGTTCGGAATGATCAACGGAGGCCCCCTGCATGAGGAGGCTCATGAGGCGTCCCCGGCTCAAGGGATCGACAAAATCAAAGATATCACGTCCCAGGATGGACTCATTGCCGAGGGCCAGAATCTTGGTGATGCGGTCATTGGCGAACCGGATTTTGTTCGCCGCGTCAATGGTGATGAACCCTTCGTTCATGGAGAGCAGAAGCTGGCGGAAACGTTCCTCCGAGGCTTGCAGTTTCTGGGTTTGCTCCTCGACAAGTTTTTGAAGGCCATGGGCGTAACGCTCGACCCGCTGGGACAGCCGGTGCAACTCGGTGACATCGCGGACCGTGGCCAAGGTGGCGGTATAGCGCCCTTGGCGATCAAAAATGGGCTTTCCGTTGAACCAAAAGCGGCGCTCTTCCCCGCGCACGCGCCACGCCACTTCATATTCAGAGGCAATACCCTTGGTCCGGCTCAAGATGTGTTCGTTAATCTCGGATACATTGTGGCGTTCGGTCAACTCCGTGGCATTCTGCCCAACGACTTCCTCGCGGGTCAATCCGAACATGTTCAGAAACTGGTCATTGGCCAGCACAATCACGCCATCGGGCCCGGTGAGAATAAAGCCTTCGGAAATAAGGTCGGCGAGGTTTTGGAAGCGTTCCCCCACCTCAACGATGTCCTCTCCGGCCCGGACGACGGTGTAGAGCACTACAAACAGCCCGAGCAACAAGCTGCAGGCCCCCAGAATCTGCAAGGCTATCGTGGCAAGTTCCGACATTCCCTCGTTGGATTCCAGGGTGCCCGGTAACCTGGAAATGCTCAGGACCGCCCCCACAATCAGCATGACCACGCCGCCGAGCAATACCATGCGTTCGAGGCGGCTGGAGCGGTAACGGACCCAAAGGCTGCCCCCGGCAAACAAGGGGATGGCGACGGAGATGAGGAGAACAAGGGTTCGTATCGCGAGATTGTCCCATTGTTGGGAAAAGATGACGCCGCCCAATCCGATAAAGATGGGGGTGAGCAGGTAAAGCGCCAACCGGCGTTTGGAATAACCTCCAGGACTCATGATTTTACGGCTCATTGTGGTTTACGCGCGGAACCTTCGTTTCCAGTTTTAGCGAACATATCCATGCAAAAAACACGGCTTGCTTCATGATCGGTTTTGCCGCCGCTGCCGTTGAATCGCCTCTTGCGCCAACAGGTCGCAGCGTTCGTTATAGTGATCGCCGGCATGGCCGCGCACCCACTCCCAGGCTATGGTGTGCTGTGCGGTCAAGGCATCGAGACGGCGCCAAAGGTCTTCATTCTTGAGCGCGCCTTCCTTCCGGGTCCAGTTCCTCTGCTTCCACTTGGGCAGCCATTCCGTAACGCCCAGTTTAAGATACTTGGAGTCGGTGTACAGGCATACCAGGCAGGGGCGCTTCAGGGCTTCCAACGCGCGTATGGCCGCCATCAGTTCCATGCGGTTGTTCGTGGCGTTCGTCTCGCCGCCGGAGAGTTCTTTCACATGCCCCTGATAGAGCAGGATCGCGGCCCACCCGCCTACGCCCGGGTTGGGTTCGCACCCTCCATCCGTATAAATCCGCACCATGTCTTTTTTTTCCGGCATCTACACGATTCCCGCTTCCAACAGGTCCTGCACGTCCAGTAATCCGACCACATGCAGGGTTTCATCCACCACGGGGACTTCGTCAATCTTTTTCGCTTCGAGAATGCGCATGGCTTGCGTGGCCAGCATGTCGGCCCGGACCGTTATGGGATTGGGGGTCATCACTTCACCGATGGGCCGCCCCAGCAGATCAGGGTCCTTTTCCAGATGGCGGCGCAAATCGCCATCGGTGAACAATCCGAGCAGACACTGATTGCCGTCCACG
>CAYXPO010000129.1:0-10011 GCA_964466925.1 uncultured Nitrospirales bacterium | reverse complement strand
GACGATTGGATTGTTTTCACCCTATAAGTCATTGGAATAGAATCCGATAAGTTTGATAGCATCATGGCATGAAGCAGCCGAAGAAACCAGAACGGCCCAAGCCGTGGTCGCCATGGGAGTCCCGTGGAGCCTCTGGCTGGATCGTATTGGAACCCGTTCGTTTGGCGCCTTTGGGCGGAACGGTGGCGGGGGTGTTGGCGTTGGCGTATTTCCTGCTCCGGCAAAGCTGGGGGGAATACTATTCCCCAGGCGATGTTCTGGTGGGGGCGGGGTTGGCGTTTGTCGTGGGATATGCCGCCACCGGGCTTTTTGTCTGGTATCTTCTGCATGTCATCTGGAGGGAGCTTCCAGAAGAATCCGCAACCGCAACCGAGGAAAGTGATACCAATCACAGTGAACCCAAGAAATAACACGGTTAACTCCGCCGCGGCGTTCTTCGCCGTTTTATTGATGCTCGTGGCGACGGGGGGTGCGCATGCCCAGGCCCCCGCGTTGGACCAGTTGGACCTGGTGGCCCGGCTGGTGCCTGATGGGCCGGTGGCGTTTGTTGACGGCGGCCCCATCAGCCGGGAGGATTTCCTGTTTTTGTATCATAGCCAGTTGATGCTGGCCGCAATGCAGATTGGCGAGAACAATGTGGATGATGAAGTGCGGGTGCGCACGGGCGCGCGCTGCCTGGGCGAACTGGTGCGGCGGGAAATTTTGTGGCAGGAGGCGAAACGCCGGAAAATCACCGTGTCCGAGGCGGATGTCGGCGTGGAATACGCGAAGCGGCTTAAAGGCCTTCAGGAGCAACTCAAAGAACCCAACAAAGAGGCGCCTACGGAAGCCGAAATCCTGGCGCGTTCCGGAATGACCAAGGAAGAAACCACCGAAAACGTGCGGAAGGCCCTGATGGTGCGGGGGGCCGCGGACGCCATACTCAAGGAAAAGAACGTTCAGGTCAGTGACGCAGACGTGAACAAGCTGTACAAAGAGCAACCCGATTTGTTTCAGCGCCCGAACCAAATGCACCTTAAGCAGATTTTTATCCGTCCGAAGCCGCCCGTGAATGAGAAGTCGTGGGCGGCCGCGCAGGAGACGATTACAAAGGCCTTGGCGCGCATCCGGACCGGGGAAAGCTTCGAGGCGATTGCCAAGAGCATGTCCAACGCCCCCGATGCGGCGGACGGCGGGGACCTCGGCCCGATGCCCACGGAACAACTGCCGCCTTTTTATGTGGAGGCGGCCAAGACCATGAAGCCAGGCGATCTCAGCGAGCCCATCCGCAGTGAACACGGTTTTCACATCATCAAGCTGGTGGCCGTGGAGAGCGCCGGCAAAATCCCCCTGGAAGAGGTCCGGGATCGCGTGAAAGAGGTTCTCCTGGATGACAAGCGCGAGACGGTGATCAATGAATTTTGCGCACCGATTATGAATGACGTGAAACGGGTGCGGCTTTTTCTCAACCTGGAAAAAGAACTCGCCCGGTTTATACCGGACAAGCCAGAGGGCGGCGCGGCTCAAACGCCGGCCCCCAATAAAGGAACCGTTAAAAAGCCGTGATGGCGTATGCCGTGGTATTGACCTCTCTGCTGGCCGTGCATGAACCGTATGCCTGGCCGCTGGACCTCCCCCCCGTGGCGACCTCCAGTTTCGGGGAATTCCGTTCCGGTCGGCTTCATATGGGCATTGACCTTCATACCGGGAAAAACGGCGTCCCGGTTCATGCACCGCTGGACGGTTACGTCGAGCGCGTCCGCTGTTCTCCCTACGGGTACGGAAAAGCGCTTTATCTGCACTTGAATGATGGGCACACTGTGGTATTGGGCCATCTGCAAGGGTATCGCGAAGACATCGCTTCTTATGTCCGCGGCGCGCAGCATGCCAAGAAAAGTTACACCGTGGAACTCATTCCCGAACCCAGCCAATTCCCGTTCAAGCGAGGGGAACGGATTGCGGAAACCGGCGATTCCGGCATCGGCCCATCGCATCTCCATTATGAAATCCGCGACGGCGCGGAATGCCCGCTCAATCCGAAAACCCTCGGAATCACCTGGCCGGACACCCGCGCGCCCATCATCCAAAAGGTGGTTATTGCGCCCAAAGACACCGAATCACGCATCAATGGCGGGGTGGAACCGGTGGTGTTGGAGGTGCAAAAAACACATCAGGATCATTATACCACCCGGCCCGTGCGGGTGAAGGGCGCCGCGGGATTCGGCGTGGACGCGGTGGATTTCAGCACGGGCGGAGACAAACTGGGGCCGTACCGTGTACGGTTGCTCCAGGGGGAAAAGGAATGTTTCCGGGTTCAGCAGGATCGCCTTTCGTATGACACACTGCATTGCGGCGCCGTCGCCTATCATCCCTTTCTGTTCCATCAAGGCTGTTTTCTGCTGTTGTGGCGCTGGCCTGGAAACCGGTGCGAAAGTTTCCTGCTTTCTCCTGAAGACGGATGGAGGACTGCACCGGAGGCGAAGACCGAATACACGATTGAAGCGGAAGACGATGCAGGACATCGCGCCGTTGTGACCATACCGGTTGTGCCTGAGGAACCCATGGCGGAACCGGCGCTTCCGGTGAAACCAGGCCGCGGCCAAGGGCGCGTGGAATGCACGGGCACTTTCTTGACCGTATCGGCGGTCTTCACCCTGCCGGAAGGGGAAGCCCCGGCATTTTCGGTGAACGAGGGTTCACCCAAGCCGCTTCAGAGGGTCACCGACAGAGTTTTCCAGGCGGGGTTCGCCCCCGAAAAAAGCGGGGAATATGTCCTGCGCCTGAATCATCCGCGCATGGCACCCTTCGAGAAACGGGTTCATGCCTTTCTGCGCGGGGAACCCGCCCGCGCCATCCCTATGGGCGCCGCCCAGCTCTGCCTCAAACCAGATTCGCCCTTTGGCACTCTGTTTGTTTGGCCGGACACCGCCCCCAAGAACAGTAAAACCCCTGTTCGCGTGGCGGGGGACATCTGCCGCATCGAACCCGCCGGGACTCCTTTGGACGCACCCGCCGAAATCACGTTCACGCTCCCCGAAAACACCCCCGGAACCGCGAGAATGGGTATTTACCGGCATACCGGCAACACGTGGGTGTATCAGGAAACTCAGCGGGAGCAAAACCACCTCCGCGCCTCCACCCGCACCCTGGGTGAATTTGCGGTTCTGGACGATGATCAGGCCCCGGTGATTTCCAACATCACCCCCAGCCATGGAACCCGCGCGGATAACCGCAGGCCCCGCATCACGGCGGTCATCAGCGACACCGGCAGCGGCATCCAGGACATTGAGGCCACCTGCGGCGGGCAATGGCTCCTGATGGCCTACGATCCGGAACGCAACCACCTCGAATGGGAACGCGATCAGGACCTCCCTTCAGGCCGCCAGGAACTGCATTTCCAGGTCACCGACAAAGCCGGTAACGTCACGAAACAATCCCGAACCCTAATCGTACCCTAGCCGTCAATCACCCTGATGGGTTGTGTGTTTTTTGAATTCAGGAGATTCAAATGCCCCTAAGCCGCCGCCATATGTTGCAGACAAGCGCGGGTTCCGTGCTTGCCCTGACCCTGATGTCCGGAAAAACTTCCGCGCAGGCCGCCGCGCCGTCCAAGGAAACCGCCATGGATTCAATAAAATCTGAACCCTCTCCGTCCGTGTATTCCAAGTTCGACACGCATATGCATGCCACCGGGCCGAAAGCGGAACTCCTGCCGATCCTGGACGCGCTGGGGGTGAAAACGGTCCTGAATCTTTCCTACTCCGGATTTCGTTCGCCCGCGGATTTGGCCGCCTATGAAGACGCCCTCCGCGTGGATATCGCAAAATACCCGGACCGGTTTCGTTTTGCCCCCGCCTTTAATGTGACGCAGTTCGGGGAACCCGGTTATACCGGTGCGGTGATCGCGAAGCTGGAACAAGACATCGCGCAGCATGGGGCGGTGGCCGTCAAACTCTGGAAAGACCTCGGGATGATGCTCAAAGATGATCAGGGCCGCTATGTCTTTTGCGATGATCCCCGGTTTCAGCCCATTTTTGATTTCATAGCGTCAAAGGGCTTGGTCATCTATACCCACATCGCCGATCCCCTGGCGGGTTGGCAGCCCCTCGACACGCCCTCGCCCCATGCCCGGTATTTCCGCAACCATCCTGAATTCCATTGGTACAATCAGCCGGACAAGCCCAGCCATGAAGAGATTCTGCGCCATCGGGACGCCTTGATTGCCCGGTACCCTAAGACGATCTTCGTGGCCACCCATCTAGCCTCCCTGGAACATGATCTGAAAGAAACGGCCAAATTCCTGGATGCGTTTCCCAACGCGCGCATTGATACCGCCGCGCGCTTCCAAGACCTTATGATGAAACCCAACGAGGAGGTCCGCGAATTCTTCCTCAAGTACCAGAACCGGATTCTCTACGGCACTGATTGCGACTTTAATGAAGAGGACCTTGGCAGGACGCCTGAATCAAAAAAACGCAGGATAGACGCCATCCTCGATAACCATCGGAAAAATCACGCCTATTTTGAGACCACCCTCGCGCTGCCGCCGGAAGTGCTCCGCCGATTCTATTATGACAACGCCGCCGTATTGTTCCTGAAGGCTACGGACGCGGAGCACGCCGGGAGAAGAATCCCAGGAGCGCGGCCCGCATAGCTTATCCGGGGAGTGTGTTCATTTTCCTATCCATACACTTCCCGGAATAACCGGAAACACATGCCTGCGGCAAAACACGGGCGGCTTCTTCGTCTTCGGGCTTACTTGCCGAAGCGCAGGGACCGCATGGCAAAGTAGTTGTTTTCGGGAGGGCGCGGGGGGGTGATCCAGAACAGGTATTCCCAAATCCAGGGTATAATCCGAATGGAAGTGCAGTCCTTGGACTCCACCCCTTGAGGCAGGGAAAACGAGTATTCCGTCATGCCATGGAATTCATTTTTAGCGGGTCCCATGGTCATTTTTCCCAGGATGGTCTTTTTACGCATGAACAGCACGTCATAGCGGTCGTCCGCATCCAGTTGAAGGGTGAGCCTGTTCCCTTCGGGCGGGCTTTCCAAAGCAATTTCGATTCCTGTCTCCTCGATGGGCAGCATGTCTTTGCGGGCGTTCACTTCCGATAGCGTGGTATGCCGCAGCAGGGGGAACTGAAAGGCGTCCTTGTCTATCAAGCCGTCATACCGCCCCAGATTCATGGCGAGTATGGTTTTCCAACGATCAAGACTCCAGAGGGGGCCGCGGGTTATGGCCCACAAACGGGTGAGATATTCCGTGAGCCGGGCATCGTCCAAGGCGGCCTGGGGGTTCTGCAACACCCGCGCATAGCCGGGCGGCACATGACGCATGTAATGGCCGGGCCGTTGCACGGGATAATAGCGGGCGGGGAGCCGCGCCATCAATGAATCGCCCAGCCCCATCGAATCAATGACAAAAAGCGTGGGGCCCGCGAAGAAACCAAGAAATCCGACGGCGCCTCCCTGCACCACGGTGTACCCGTGTTCGGCCACTTCTTTTCCGGCCATGGCGTTGTCAATCCCATAGAGAAAGGGGACGCCCCTCAAGTGCGGCACCAGTCCAGTGCTCAGGTAGTAAAATCCGCGTTCGTCCGCTATGCCGTGGTGATCACAGCACTCCAACAAGGACAAAGACGCTTTTTGCTGGCTCCCCAAATAGGCCGTCGGATTGGGCACATAAGGGCTCAGGACGAGAAGCACCAAAAACGCCCACAGCACGCGTTTGGGCGAGGCGAACCAATCGGTTTGTACAAGCAGGGCCGCCGCGCAGAACAAGGGCGTGGCGAAAAAGCGTCCGCTCATGAAATCCCCGCCCGCCCACACCACATAGGCCAGGTAGGCGGTTATGCCCAGCGCCACGCACCGGCCTTTGCCGGTACCGAGCGCCAAAGCCGTCCCAACGGTGAGGAGGATCACGGGCAGGGTCACATGGTCGGTCCGGAGGGAGTTTTCAAAATACCCCGCGCCCTGTTTGAGAAGGTCCCAACGGCTCAATCCCGCGCCGAGCTTGGCATAGCCGGTATTGGGAAACGGGAATCCATAGTAGAGGAGCGAGAACAGTTCCCAGGCTAGAAAGGGGGTCATTCCCAAAACGGCCGCCGCCAACGCCTTCCAGGAACGTTGCCGCCACCAGGCCCACGCCAGCGAGGGACCGGTCAGCAGGATGGTGTCCATGCGGTTAACCATGCACAAGTGCGCCAGAAACGAGAGACAGAACAGCGTTGCCAACCGTTCCGGCGCACGGAACAGCAGAACAAAAAAAACGGCCAGCAGAAGATGGGTCAGTGGATTTTCCAGTCCGGAGGTGGCGTAGTCCACAAACGGGCGGGAGGTCATAAACAGCAGCACTACGGCCAGCATGGCCCATGGGGTGCGGCGCAAGCCGGCGGTCAGCGTCACCATGGCTATCAGCGTCAGGCCCATGCCCAAGAGCATGGGGGTGTAGTACATCTCCCGGGTAAGGGTGTATACGCCCGCAACCAAAAGCATCCATAGGGGGTTGGTGTAACTCTGCACCCGTTCCGCCGTGTTCCAGCGCAGGCCATATCCGTGCACCAGATTGTCAGAGACCCGGAAGGAAATAAACGCATCATCGCTAAGCCACGCGGTGCAGAGGAGTACGCCGGCAAAGGCGAACAAGGCGAGCAGGATAAGCCCCAAGGCCCAAGCGCTGCCCCTTGCGGGAGGCGTCTCCTGTATAAAGGATTCGGTCATTTCATGTATACCCTTCGCTCCGGAATACAACCATAAAACTGCTCTTGCATGGCCAGGGAAAGCAGTCTGCGGTACGATAGCATACTCCCGCCGTCTTTCGCGATTCTCCGTGCGGATTTTCTTGAACGAATGCGGTGCGCCGTTTACTATTGGGAACCATTGAACGATGAGGAATCTTCGCGAATCCATGCGTGAAAATGAATCCGTACAGCGCACCGCGTACAGGGCAGGTCTCGCGGCCATCGTGGTGATTGCCATTGCCCTGCGGTGCGGGGGTATCGCGCGGGAATCCGCCTGGTATGATGAAGTGCTCAGTTTGCAGTGCCTGGATGCCCCGTCATTTTCCGAATATTGGGCGCGCCTGGCCAAGTCGGATCCGCCCTCGGTATTGGCGCCGGCCTATTTCTCGATGGAATATGGTTGGGCGCGAATGACTGGAGGTTCCGTTATTTCGCTTCGCGCATTCAGCCTTGTTTTCGGAATCCTGATCATTCCCCTCATCGCCCGTTTGGGCCGCCGTCTGGCGGGCAACCAAGCCGGCCTGATGGCCGCGCTGTGTCTCGCGGGCGCGTTGCCCCATATTTATTACGCCCAGGAAATCCGAATGTACGCGATGATTCTTTTTCTCACCGTTCTCTCGGTGGAAAGCCTTTTATGCTCCATGGAAGACCGGAGACGTTCCTGGTGGCTGATTCATGTTCTTTCGAATGCGTTGTTGCTCTGGGGCAGTATTTTCACGCTGGGAATCGTGCTGGTGGAAGGAGGATGGCTGCTGTTTATGGGCCGGGGGAAAAAACGGTTGAAAATGGCCTGGGGGATGTTCCATGGGGCTGTTTTGGCTGCTTTTGCGGCGTGGTATGCGGCGTACCATGCGGAAAGCGCATTTTGGATGCCATCGCCCACATGGCGCGAATGGGTGAACACCTATCTGGTCTTTGCCGGGGGCCGTTTCTCGAACGACACTCCGGCGCCCTATTTGCCGGCCCCTGTTTCGCTGGAGCCCGCCCTCCTTTTCTTCCTCTTCTGTTGCGGGATTGGCGCATTTTTGCGGTGGCGGCAATTGCCTCAAGGGGCAATGCCGTTGCTTCTGGGATGGCTGATCATTCCACCATTGCTCCTTTTTGCGGCGGCGGTGGTGTGGAAACCCTGTTTTTTGTACCGCTATGTGCTGTATGCCTCTTTTCCACTCTATTTGTTTGCGGGAATCACCTTTGCCGGGATTTCATCAAAATGCGGGCGGGCCGGATTTCTGGCTTGCGTATTGATTCTGTATGGCTATCAGAATCTTGTACAGCTACATAGCCCGTTCCGTCCGGATTACCGGGCGGTGTCGGGCCATGTCGTAATGCTGGAGACGGCCCAGCGCGCCTCCCCCTCCTCCCCCCTGTTAATTCTGAAAGATCCCCTGAATACCATGCCCATGCGCTATCTCCCTGCCATTTCCCCGAACCGATTTGTGCCGGCCTATGGTTCTGGAGACCTGGAATCGCAGACGATTTCCCTCCTCACGCTTCATGAACAAGTTTTCGTACTGTTTTGGCGTTGGGACCGGCTGGACGCGTACGAGCGATTTTTGGGGCAATATCCCATTTTATACACAAAAACGGTCTTTGGGGGAATGCCGCCGGTATCCCTGTATATGCTTTCTCCCGCACCGGGTGGTATAATGATAAAAAAGTGACATACAGAAGGAACACCTCCATTGAAGTAAGTGGCAGGCGTTCTTTTTAACCCAATCAGGCCGGGTACAATATGCGCGGTAAATTTTTCGTTGTGGCGTTATTATTTTCTATGGGGGCGCTGTGGGCGGGAATGCCCGTGGCGGCGGGCGATGAAGCGGTTCAATGGACCAGCCAGGAGACGCCGAACGGCCTGACACTCACCTGCACGTTCGGTGCGCTGGATCAGACCCGTGTCGAAAAGGACGGACAGCCTTTTTTGCGTCTGAACATGCCGGGCGCGGGTGTTTGTGGCAGCCTTGGGCAACCAGAACTGCCCGCATGGCGGCGCTGGGTGGAAGTGCCCGAGAACGCCGCTGACGTTCGGATGGAGGTGCTTAACGAGTCGCGCGCACTATGGAAGGCATCGGCGGCAACAGAAGGACTTCCCGTCTATCCGGTGCAACCTCCCGTAGAAAAGGTGCCGAATGCCACACCGGCCCCCCTTGTTTGGGACCGGGGCTATTATGCGTCCAAGAGCGTAAAAGAACTTCCCGCCGCCACATTGGAATACTCGGGCATTTTGCGCGGCCGGCATTTGTATCTTCTGACGGTTTACCCCGTGTCCTATGCCCCTGCCGCCAATGCGCTTTCGCTCCGCTCAAAACTCGCCCTGAAGGTAACCTGGGATTGCGCCGGGCAAACCGCCCAGTACCGGTCCACCCGGTATGCCGCCCCGATGACGGAGGCGGAAATCAACCCCCTGCTGGTGAATCCGCCGGACCAGATCGCGAGCGGATTTGTGGATCAGCCCGCCGGTTATCTCATCATCACGGCCCCCGCCTATGCGGCCGACGCCAATCTGGCGAGTTTCGTTGCCTGGAAACGGGAACGGGGATTCTCCGTTACCCTAGTGTCCACGGACATCACGGGCATCAGCACCACGGCGATTAAAAACTACATCCTGAACGCCTACACCACGTGGACGATTCCGCCGCAGTTTGTGTTGTTGGTGGGGGATACCGACACGATTCCGAACTGGGTGGGGACCGGCATGGGATACCCGGATACCGATCTCAACTATGCCCTGCTCGAAGGGTGGGAATACTACACGCCCGATGTATGGATCGGACGGTTTTCCGTGACCGATGAAACACAACTGGCCCATATTGTGAACAAGGCGTTACGCTACGAACACGGCGAATGGTCCACCGCCCCCGGCTGGGAACAATCCGCCTCCTTCATGGCCAGCGAGGACAACTATACCATCACCGAGAGCACGCACAACGCGGTTATCGCCGATCATTTCACCCCGGCGGGGTTTACCTGCCAAAAGCTGTACACTGTTACTTATGGCGCCACCACGCAACAGGTAAGCGATGCATTGAACGCCGGCCGCTCCATGATGATCTATTCCGGTCATGGCGGCGTGACCTACTGGGCCGACGGCCCTCCGTTTTATCCCAGTCATGTCGCCGCCTCCACCAACGAGGTGTATCCCTTCGTATGGGCCTTTGCCTGTATTACCGGCACCTATACGGAGGATGAATGCTTCGGAGAAACATGGCAACGGAACGAGCACGGAGGTTTGGCCTATATTGGTTCCTCCGTGAATTCTTTTTGGGACGAGGATGACATTTTGGAACGGGGCTTC
>CAYXPO010000128.1:321-10029 GCA_964466925.1 uncultured Nitrospirales bacterium | reverse complement strand
GCCGCATGATACCCTCTCTATGATAAACTGTGAGCGTTTACGGTACTCTCAAGCTATGACACGTTCCTCGAGGAAGTGGTCTGCCTGGCCTCGGGGCAGCCCATTTTTCAAACCGAGGCCGTCAATCACACCCGGCAGGGCGAAAAACTCCACGTGAACATGACCGTGGCCATCGTTCCCGGCCATGAAGACACTTGGTCGCGCGTGTTTGTGGCCATTTCGGATATTTCGCCGCGAATCCGCGCGGAAGAAGAACTGCGCAGGCTCAATACAGAGCTTGAAAAACGGGTGGCGGAGCGGACCGCGGAACTGGCCCTGGCCAAAGACCGCGCGGAATCCGCCGACCGGATCAAATCCACCTTCCTCGCCGCCATGTCGCATGAACTGCGCACGCCGCTCAATTCCATCATCGGTTTCACGGGCATCGTGCTGCAGGGTCTGGCCGGACCCCTCAATCCGGAACAAACCAAGCAGATCAAAATGGTGCAGGGAAGCGCCCGTCATCTGCTCGAGCTCATCAATGACGTCCTGGACCTTTCCAAGATCGAGGCCGGCCAATTGGAGGTCGAAGCAAAACCGTTCGATGCACACAAATCCATCGAGAAGGCGGTGCATTGGGTGCGTCCGCTGGCGGAAAAGAAGCGGCTGACCCTGTCGCTGGAGGTGGCGCCCGAGGTGGGCGAAGTGATCGGGGACCGGCGCCGGTTCGAGCAGGTTCTTATCAATCTGATCAACAACGGCGTGAAATTCACGGAAACGGGCCGCGTGCGGGTCGAGTGCGCGATCCAGGATCATACCCTGGTGACCCGCGTGGCGGACACCGGCATCGGCATCAAACCCGAAGACCTCGGCAAGCTGTTCCAGGCTTTTCAACAGATTGACGGGGGTCTCTCCCGCAGCCACGAGGGCACGGGGCTTGGGTTGTCCATTTGCAAGCGGCTGGTCGAGAAACTGGGCGGGCGCATCTGGGTGGAGAGCACGTGGGGCGCGGGGAGCGTCTTTGCGTTCACCCTTCCCATGGTTCCCAAACACTGAGGAGGAGAGCGTGATGAAGAGGAATTCCGGTGTGAGAATCCTGTCTTGCCTCGCGCTGTTCGTTTCCGCCGGCATCTTCCTGCCGCCGGGCACCGCCCATGGCCAGAAGACCGACCTGGACACGATGTTGAATCTCAGTTTGGAGGAATTGGCCAACCTGCCGGTCACCACGCCGTCAAAGAAACCGCAAAAACGTTCCGAAACCCCGGCCACGGTCCGCATCATCACCGCCAAAGACATCGAGGAGCGCGGTTACTTCACGCTCGAAGAGGCGCTCTCCGACCTGCCGGGAATCCAATTCCGCAACATCCTTGGTTTCAACAGCTATGTGTTCATGCGGGGCGCCCCGAGTCAAAACAACCTGATACTCGTTATGATTGACGGCGTGCAGATGAACGAACTCAATTCCGGGGGGTTCTACGGGGGCGGGCAATACAACCTGGCGAATGTGGAACGCATCGAGGTTGTGTACGGCCCCGCCTCCGCGTTGTATGGAACACACGCGGTGTCGGGGGTAATCAATATCATCACGAAGAAGCCCAAGGACATTCAGGGCTTGCGCATCAGCTCGCTCCTCGGCAATCACAAAACCCAACAGCATGACCTGTTGTATGGCTACTATGATGAAAAGCAGGAATTGGGGTTCAGCCTCTCGGGAATGTTCAAAAAAAGCGACAAAGCGGACCTGAGAGGGGCCAAAGGCGACTACAACTGGTCGGACGACATGGACAATTTTGAAGACGATTACGCGCTGGACGCGAAGGCCCAGTACAAATCATTCACCATCGGTCTCAATTTTCAGGAGAAGCAGACGTCCCGCGCAACAAAAGAGAAAACCACCGGGACCCCCCTTCAGGATCATGGCATTGACTGGCACATTCACTTCCTGAACGCTTACGCAAAATATGATTATGAAAAGCATGAGAACTGGTCCCTGCATTCCACAGCGTATTTTCGCGACACAACGGTGGAGGATGACACGCGGCCCGTCATACGCTGGGGTCTGGATGCGGCCGGCGGGTATCAGGAACGGTGGTACCGTCCGAACTATCTCGCCGGACTTGAAAACAGGTTCAACCTCGAAATCGGAAAAAAACTCTCCCTGGCCCTGGGCATGGTCTATGAACATGAATGGCTTTCCGCCGGCTACTCAAAATCCCGCAGCCATTCCCCGTTCGATGATGCACCCAAACCCTCTTCTCCTGACCTGCTCATGAGCAACCTGGGGAGCCTTTACGCGCAACTCGAGTGGCGCATCATCGAGCCGTTGCGCATGACGATTGGAACCCGGTACGACTACAGCGACGTTTACGGATCGGTGTTCACACCCCGGCTGGGACTGGTGTTCAACAAGGACAAGTTCACCGCGAAGTTGTTGTACACGGAAGCCTACCGCGCGCCCAAGATTTGGGATTATCAGGATGGCCTCGGGAATTCCGGCCTTGAATCCGAGGAGATGCGGTCCGTGGAATTGGTGCTGGGGTATTCTTTCACGGAGCACCTGCGGACGGAGCTTTCCGTCTACAGGAACGTGCTGACAAACTGCATTACGCGGGAAGAAAGCAAATCGGGCTGGCGTTGGGCGAACCAGGGCCGGGTCAATACCAACGGTGTGGAAAGCACCCTCGAGTACCGGATCGGAAAATGGAAAACATATCTGAACTACACCTTCACGGACTCCGGGGATGAAAACGGCGCGCGTGTGCCGGAAATTGCCCCGCATTCAGCCAATGCCGGAGTTCAGTACGCGTTCACGGAACATGTGCGGCTGGACCTCCGGGGGCAGTACTTGGGCAAACGCAAGAACCCGCACGAGATCGGTTATTCAGGAAAAGACGAGATAGAGGATGCGTTTATCCTCCACGGGGCGCTCAGCTACATGGATTTTCACGGGTTTGACTTCCAATTGGCGGCAAAAAACCTGTTGGATGAGAAATACTACCATCCCTCGGACACCTCCGTCAGCCGGTACCGGCAACCCCAGTTCACCATCATGCTGAAGGCCGTCAAACGGTTTTCTTTTGCCTCAAAACCCAAAGAGGTTCCCGAAAAGGCGCCACAACCATGAGTTCCACCGCTTCTAGAACCCATACATGGCACGCGGCACGATGGGCCGCCGCGCTGCTGGCCGCGGTCTGCTTTGCCGCCCCGGCGGCGGACGACGAAGCGGCCCGCCGCGCCGATGAGATCAAGGCGGTCTTTATCTACAAGTTCACCTCGTATATCACTTGGCCGGACGACACGGACGCGGTGTTCACCATTGCCGTGCTCGGGGAGAACCGCCTGTTGAACCCCCTCAAGGCCATTGCCGAAAAGAAGACGGTTGATGCCCGCCCCCTCGTGGTGCGGGAGTGCGCGAATATTGACGATCTCGCGGGCGCGCACATCGTGCTCCTCTCGGAATCCATGGAGGGCCACTTGGAGGCCATCCTGAAAAAGGCGGAAGCGGAAAAGATGCTCACGGTGAGCAACAGCCCGGGCCTTGCCCAAAAGGGCGTGGCCATTGATTTTATTACCGTGGAAGACCGCATCGGCTTTGAGATGAATATGAACGCGGTGAAGCGGGCCGGGCTTACGGTCAGTTCGCAACTGGTGAAACTGGCGGCCCTTGTGGAAGAGAACCGTCCGCCGGACACGGAGGGAGCGCCGAAATGAACTGGTTCACGAATTCCTCCATACGCGGAAAGCTCATCGCCATGCAACTGCTGACGACCCTTGCGGGGCTGACGTTGTACGGCGTGTTCACGGTGGCCAATGAGACCCGGCTTCACCGGAGCGCCTTGGTGCGGAAGAGTGAAACCTTGGTGCAGATGATTGCGGCGAACTGCACGTCGCCCCTGGATTTCCAGGACGCTTCCGCCGCGGGGGAAATACTTGCCTCGGCCGAGGCCGATGACGATGTGGTGAACGCTTGGATTTACGATGCGGCAGGGGCCTTGTTCGCCACCTATAGCCGGCCCGGCGGCGGGAACGTTCTTTTTCCCCCGATGCCGGCGGGCATCCATTGGGGGGAGCCGGGCTTCCTGACCGTATCAACGAAAATCATCAAACGGAATGAAACGATAGGCATCGTTTCCGTGCGGTTGACCACGGGGCGCCTTCGAAACGTCCTGCTCCGCAGCGGCGCTATCGCCTCGCTGGCGCTGGTGGTTGGCATGGGGCTGGCCCTGCTGCTCTCCCTGCTGCTGCAGCGTACGATTTCCACGCCCCTGCTGTCGCTGGTGGGCGTCTTGCGCAAGGTGGCGGAAACGGGCGATTACACGATACGCGTGGATAGCCACAGGAATGATGAAATCGGGGTGTTGTGCAACGGGTTCAATGAAATGTTGCACAATATCCTTCAGCGGAAACAGGAGCGGGATGAAGTGGAGGCCACGCTGCGGGAAAGCGAAACGCGCTACCGCGGCCTTTTCGAGGATTGCCCCACTTCGCTGTGGGAGGAAGACTTTTCAGGAGTGAAGGCCTATATTGATGAATTGCACCGTTCGGGCGTCCATGATCTGAACGCCTATTTTCTCGCCCGCAAGGACGCGCTCCGCCACTGCAGCGAACTCATGAAGGTCCTGGATGTGAACCGGGCCACGCTGGACCTGCTCCAGTATGAGCGGCGGGAGGAGTTGTGCACGCCCCTGTCCAACGTGTTTCACGAAGAGTCTTTCGATCTATTACGGCAGGAACTGGCCGTTCTGGCGTCCGGCCAGACGGTGTTCCAAACAGAAACCGTCAACCGCAACCGGCACGGGGAGAAGGTACATGTGAACATGACGGTGGCCATCGTGCCGGGCCATGAAGAAACCTGGTCGCGGGTGTTTGTGTCCCTGACGGACATTTCCTCCCGTGTCCGGGCGGAAGCAGAACTGCGGCGGCTCAACCAGGAACTTGAACAACGGGTCGCGGAGCGCACCGCGGAACTGGCCACCGCCAAGGAACGCGCCGAATCAGCCGATCAGCTCAAGTCCGCCTTCCTGGCGGCCATGTCGCATGAATTGCGCACCCCGCTCAATTCCATTATTGGCTTCACGGGCATCGTGTTGCAGGGCATTCCCGGCCCCCTGAACGCGGAGCAGACCAAACAACTCGGCATGGTGCAGGGAAGCGCCCGCCACCTGCTGGACCTTATCAACGACGTTCTGGACCTTTCCAAAATAGAGGCCGGCCAGTTGGAAGTCGAAGCGAAACCGTTCAATGCGCGCGAATCGGTTGAAAAGGCGGTGCATCTGCTGATGCCCATGGCGGAGAAGAAGGGGCTGGGATTGTCGGCAGAGATCGCCCCGGAAGTGGGCGGAATCATCAGCGACCGCCGCCGGTTTGAACAGATTCTCATTAACCTGATCAACAACGGGCTTAAATTCACGGAGGCGGGCCAGGTGCGTGTCGAGTGTGCCGTGAAGGATGCCATGCTGGTGACGCGGGTGGTGGACACGGGCATTGGCATCAAGCCGGAAGACATGGGAAAATTGTTCCAGGCGTTTCAGCAGGTGGACACGGGCCTTTCCCGCGCCCACGAGGGTACCGGCTTGGGCTTGTCCATCTGCAAACGGCTGGTCGAGAAACTGGGCGGTCAAATTTGGGTCGAGAGCACATGGGAGGTTGGGAGCGTCTTCACGTTTACCCTTCCCACGAATCAAGAGCAGGAGGAACCATGAAACGAACCGTGCTTGTAATCGAGGACAACGAACAGAACCTCTATCTGGTTACGTTTATGCTTGAAAAAAACGGGTACACGGTCGTGCCGGCGCGGGATGGCCAGGAAGGTATTGATTTGGCGGGCCAGGTAAACCCCCTCCTCATCCTTTTGGACATCCAGTTGCCCGGCATGAACGGCTACGAGGTCGCGCAAGCATTGCGGCGCAATCCGGCGCTCGCGCAGGTGCCCATTGTGGCGGTCACCAGCTACGCCATGGTCGGCGACCGGGAGCGCGCCCTTGAGGCGGGATGCTCCGGTTATATCGAGAAACCCATCAACCCGGAAACATTCGTGGCGGATGTCGAGCGCCATTTGCCGAAGGAAACGCAGTAAAAGGAAGTATGTCATGACCAAGCTCCTGATTGTGGACGACCATGAAGAAAACCGCTACCTGCTTCAAGTGCTTATGGTGGGGCAGGGATATGAGGTGGCGCTCGCGGGCGACGGGGCCGAGGCGCTGGCCATCGCCCGGAGCAATCCCCCCGATATAATTATCGCCGACATCCTGATGCCGGTCATGGACGGCTATGCCCTGTGCCGGGAATGGAAACAGGATGAACGGCTCAAGAAAATTCCCTTCGTATTCTACACGGCCACCTATACCGATCCCCGCGATGAGGAATTCGCCCTGAGCCTGGGCGCCGAGCGCTTCATCATCAAACCGCAGGAACCCGAAGTGTTTGCCCGGATGATCGCCGAAGTCGTCGCCGAATACCCCCACGGCGCCACGTCCGCCCCGAACGAACAGGTGGCGGACGAAGCCGGTTACTTCAAAACCTACAGCGAAACGCTTATCCGGAAACTCGAAAACAAACTCTCCCAACTGGAGGCCGCGAACCGGGCGCTGATCGAAGAGAGCGCCCAGCGCGAACAGGCCGAGGCGGCGTTGCGCGCCTCCGAAGCCAAGTTCCGCAACATGGTGGACAACATCGGGATCGGGGTCTCGCTGATCAGTCCGGAAATGCGCATTCTCGAACTCAACAACAAGATGGAAACCTGGTTTCCCGAAGCCGCCCAACGGGAACAACCCTTCTGTTACCAAGTGTTCACCAACCCGCCCTCCGAACGGGTCTGCGAAGGCTGCCCGACCCTGCAGGCGATGCGCGACGGCCAGGTGCACGAAACCGTCGTCAACACCGTGAAACAGGGCAAGACCCGCCATTACCGCATCATCGCCTCGCCCTTGTTTGACGAACAGGGCCGGGTGTCCGCCGCCATTGAAATGGTTGAAGACATCACGGAACGCCTGCTGCTCGAGGAACAATTCCGCCAGGCGCAAAAAATGGAGGCCGTGGGCCGCCTGGCGGGCGGCGTCGCGCATGATTTCAACAACATCCTGCAAGCCATGATTGGCTACAGTCAGTTGATGAAGGACCTGCTCCCGGAAGGGGGGAAAGCCCTCGAATACGCCAATGAACTGGCCAAGAGCGCCGAACGGGCCTCGGTGCTCACCCGCCAGCTTCTCGCCTTCAGCCGCCGGCAGGTGTTGAAAATGGAGAATCTGGACCTCAATGCCGTTATTTACAACATTGTGAAAATGATCCAGCGGGTCATCGGCGAGGATGTCCGGCTCCATGTGGTGACCAGCCCGGCGCTGGGCGTCATCCATGCCGATCAGGGGCAGATGGAACAAGTACTGATGAACCTCTGCATCAATTCGCGGGATGCGATGCCGGAGGGCGGCGTGTTGATGATCGAAACCGAAAACATCGAGCTTGACGACGATTACTGCGCGGTGCACCCCTGGGCCTCAAAAGGCCGCTACGTGCTCCTGAGCATCACCGACACCGGCTGCGGCATGGACGCGGAAACGCAGCAGCGCATTTTCGAGCCTTTTTTCACCACCAAACCGCAAGGCAAGGGAACGGGATTGGGCCTCGCCACGGTCTACGGCATCGTCAAGCAGCACCAGGGCATGATCCAAGTCTACAGCGAAGTCAACAACGGGACCTCGTTTAAGATATACCTCCCCATCGTTGACCGGCAAGTCGCCGCCGCCACTATCACCGTGAAGTCGCCGCCGGCCCACGGGACCGAAACCATCCTGCTCGCCGAAGACGACGACATGGTGCGCGAACTCGCCGTCCGCATCCTCAAACGCGCGGGATACACGGTCCTGACCGCCGAGAACGGCAATGAGGCCATCCGCGTGTTTCGTGAAAACGAACAAAAGATCGATCTCATTATCCTGGACCTTATCATGCCCGAAGCCGGCGGCGAGGTCGTGTACAGCACCTTGCAGAAGGAACACCCCAATCTCCGGTTTCTCTTCGCCAGCGGTTACAGCACGCAAACCGTGCACACCGGCTTTGTCCTCAACGAAGGGATGGAACTGCTGCAAAAACCCTATCCCCCGGACGCCCTCCTGCGCAAGGTCCGACAAATCCTCGATCAAAAATGATATGGTTCGGAGTCGGTTTTAGGTATAATCCCGCCTGAACGGTGTCGAAAAACTTGGGACCAACACGGCTCCAAAACCGGAGCAAGAGGGTTGAGACGATGCGCACTCGAATCGCGATCACACTGATAGGGCTGGGCATGATGGGGGCCGGCGCGGCCGGCGCGGACACGCTGTGGACCATCGGCCATAATGACGGGAGCTACCGGGAATTCGCGATTGCGGGCGCGCATGCGGAGTATTCGACCGCATTTCCGCGGGACGTGGCCTACACAGTGGGCGAGAGCGTGGCGCGCAAGGATTGGCCGTTCATTCAACCGGGGCCTTCGGACGATTGGGCCGGGGCCGCACCGCACACGTTCACGGTGAAATTCTCCCTGAAGAAAGCCCCGAAGGACGCCTGCCGGCTGATGCTCTATCTGATTGACACCCAGGGCGCAGCGGGACCGGCGCTGTCGGTAAAGGTGAATGACCATGAATGCCCGGAGGTGCAATTGCCGTCCGGAGCCGGCGATGCTTCCTTGACCAACGCGAAAGCGGGCCGGCCCCTCGCGCAGCCGGTGGTGTTTCCGGGGAACTGGCTGCGCCGCGGCACGAACACCCTGCGTCTGACCACCACGGGCGGCTCCTGGATGATCTACGACGCGCTCACGCTGGAAGCCGGGCTGCCCAGCGCGCCCACTGTGACGCGCCTCGCGGCCCAGTGCACGCCAATGTTCAAACACGTGGACGGCGCGCTCAAACAGGCGGTCCGGGTGGAAATGCAAAACACCGGGCTGGAAGGCACGGCGCAACTGCGATTGAAGGACGTTGCGGGTTCGGAGCAGAGCGTGGACCTGCGCCCCGGCCTGCAATCCTGCTTCCTGCTGGTGACGCCGTTCACACAAACGGAAAGACAGTGCGTGCTCGTGACCGCGGGCGGCAAAACAGACGAAGCGGAATTCGAGGCAACGCCGGAAAAGCCCCTCACGCTGTTCGTGGCCGCCTCGACGCACACGGACATCGGCTACACCGATTTACAGGAAAAGTGCATGGCGTTGCACGTGAACAACGCCCTGTTGTCCTTGGAAACCGCCAAAACCAATCCGGACTTCAAATACAACCTCGAAGTGTTCGCACAGGCCGATTGGATCAAGGAATTGAAGCCGGAGTCCGTGCCCGCGCTCGAACAGGCCATCCGCGATCAAAAAATGGGCCTGACCGCCCTCTACCTCAACATGCTGACGGGCTTGTGCTCCGGCGAGGAAATGATGTGGTTGCTGCGGCCCGCGCAGGTGTACGGGCGCGGTTTGGGCGTTTCGGTGGACATGGCCTCGCTGAACGACGTCCCCACGGCGGTGGGCACGCTGCCCATGTTTTTGCGCGCGGCGGGCGTGCGCTATTTCGCCGAGGCCATCAATGAAGACCGCGGGCCGGTGTTTTCACACGCCGATCCCGAAATGAATCAATCGCCGTTCTGGTGGGAGGCGCCGGACGGTTCGCGCGTGCTCACGCTTCTCACGCGGACCTATTTCCAGGTCTGCCAGATCAGCATGCAAAACAGCGTGGCGGCCATGGAAGAGGCCCTGCCCCGGTTTCTCGATAAATT
>CAYXPO010000128.1:0-311 GCA_964466925.1 uncultured Nitrospirales bacterium | reverse complement strand
CGCCCGGAGTATCCGTGTGACGCCGTGTTCATCAATGGCGGGTTTGTGGACAACACGGTGATGAATCCGCACTACGCGGAAGTGGCCGCGGAGTGGAACCGGAAATGGGATTTCCCGCGGGTCGTTATCGGCACCCCGAGTGAGTATTTCCGGCATGTGGAAGAAAAGTTTGGCAATGCCCTCCCGGTGTACCGGGGCGACATGGGCGTGTTCTGGGAAGACGGCGCGGCCTCGTCGGCCCTGGAAACCGCCATGGCGCGCTGGGCGAAGGCGGAATTGTGCACGGCGGAGAACTGGCTGACCCTGCTGGC
>CAYXPO010000127.1:0-10048 GCA_964466925.1 uncultured Nitrospirales bacterium | reverse complement strand
GATAGTCATCCACCCCCGCTTCCGCGGCAATCGCCGCGGCCGTCAACCGGTTGTCTCCCGTAATCATCACCGTTTTTATGCCCATGGCCCGAAACCGGTCGAAGCGGTCCCGGAGTCCGCCCTTCACAATGTCTTTCAAATACACGACCCCCAATACTTTGTCTTGTTCGGCCACCACCAAAGGGGTTCCTCCCGCGCGCGACACCGCGCTCACCGCATCCTCCACTTCCCGCGGGAACACGCCGCCCACAAACGCCTTTACCGCTTCCGCCGCGCCTTTGCGCACCGTACGCCCATCCAGGTTCATGCCGCTCATGCGCGTCTGCGCCGTAAAGGGGATGAACTCCGCATGGGGCATGTCGGACAACGCGCGCCCGCGCAGTCCATAGCGCTTGGCCAGGACCACAATACTGCGGCCTTCCGGCGTCTCATCCGCCAGCGACGCCAACTGGGCCGCATCCGCAAGTTCGTGTTCGGTCACGCCTGAGGCCGGAATGAATTGCGTGGCTTCACGGTTGCCCAGCGTGATGGTCCCCGTCTTGTCGAGCAGCAGGACATCCACGTCGCCCGCCGCTTCCACGGCGCGCCCGCTCATGGCCAGCACATTTTTCCGCACCAGACGGTCTATGCCCGCAATGCCAATGGCGCTCAACAGCCCGCCGATGGTGGTCGGTATCAGGCACACCAACAACGCCACAAGCACCGTCAGCGAAAAAGAGATGTCCGAATACAGGCCAAAACACTTGAGGGTAATAATGGCGGTCAAGAAAATGATGGTGAGGGCGGAGAGCAAGATCGTCAGGGCGATCTCATTGGGGGTTTTCTGACGGCGCGCCCCTTCCACCAGCCGGATCATTTTATCCAGGAAACTGTCGCCGGGATTCGCGGTCACCCGGACCCGTATCCAATCCGAGAGCACGCGGGTGCCGCCCGTTACCGCACTGCGGTCTCCGCCCGCTTCGCGAATCACGGGCGCGGACTCTCCCGTGATGGCGGATTCATCCACGGTGGCAACCCCCTCCGTAATTTCCCCGTCGGCGGGGATGATTTCGCCGGCGGACACCAGCACCAGATCGTTCTTGCGCAACAGAACCGCCGGGACCACCTCCAATGTATTGTCGGCCCGAATGCGGTTGGCCGTGGTTTGGGTCCGGGTGCGGCGCAGGGCATTGGCCTGGGCTTTCCCCCGGCCCTCCGCCAGCGCCTCCGCAAAATTGGCAAACAACACCGTAAACCAAAGCCAGGCGGCAATCTGCCCCGCATAGCCAAGCGATTCACCTTCTGACAGGAATACCAGGCCCAGCGTGGACAGCAAGGCCCCCGTTTCCGTGACGAACATCACGGGATTTCGCATCATCCGCGGAGGATTCAGCTTCTTGAACGCTTCGACAAAAGCGCCTGCGAGAACCTCGCGGTCCAATAATGCCTGTCGTTGTGCCGCCATACCGCAAATGTCCTTAAAACACGGCGCTGGATGCCGTCATGATGAAATGTTCAACAATGGGTCCCAGCGCCAAGGCCGGGAAAATGGTCAAAACACCGGTGACGAGCACGGTGCCTATCAGCAATACCGTAAAGGTGCCTCCGGAAACAGGAAAGCTGCCGCTGCTCGCGGGTATGATTTTTTTGCGCGCGAGATTTCCCGCCAACGCCAGAATGGGCACGATCATCAGAAACCGTCCCGCCAGCATCGCCAAGGCCAGGGTGGTGTTATACCAGGGAGTATTCCCGTTCAATCCGGCGAAGGCGCTGCCATTGTTGCCGGTGCCGGAAGCATACGCATAGATAATCTCTGATAACCCGTGGGGCCCAAGGTTGTTGCGTCCCGCAAGCCCCCAATCGGAAACCGAGGCCCATGCGCTGAATCCCAAAATGGAACCGGTAAGCGCCAGCAGGACCAGCACGCAGAGTTTTATATCGCGCGCTTCAATCTTTTTTCCAAGATACTCCGGGGTGCGGCCCACCATGAGCCCGGCCAAAAAGACGCTCAGGATCACAAATACCAGCATTCCATACAGGCCCGCGCCCACCCCGCCAAACACCACTTCGCCCAGCAGAATGTTCACGAGGAGCGCCAATCCCCCCAGGGGCGTGAACGAATCATGCATGGCATTCACGGCCCCGCAGGAAGCGTCCGTGGTGATGGTGGCAAAGAGTGCTGAGTTAAATATTCCGAACCGCACCTCTTTCCCTTCCATATTGCCGTCCGAGGGGTCTACCCCCAAGGCGGCCCATCGCGGATTGCCATGGCTTTCCGCCCACCAGCAAAAGACAGCCGCGCCGAGAAAAAGCAGCATCATGGCCGCCCACACCGCCCATCCATGACGCTGGTTGCCCACCGAACGGCCCAAATACCAAGTCAGGCCGCTGGGTATAAGAAAAATAACCAGCATTTCCCCGAAATTGGAGAGCGGCGACGGATTCTCAAACGGATGGGCCGAGTTTGCGTTGGTGTAGCCGCCGCCGTTGATACCCAATAGTTTGATGGCTTCCTGGGAGGCCACCGGTCCTTGGACGTTGGTCTGCCGTACAGGAACAACATGGCCGCCGGCCGATTCGAGGGACTCTGAAACACTATACGGGCCGAGGTTCTGGAGGACTCCCTGTGACATCAGAACCACCGCGAAGATCAGTGACAACGGCAGAAACAGATACAGGGTGGATCGGACCAAATCCACCCAAAAATTCCCGAGTGCCTGGGTTTCCCGCCGGGCAACCCCGCGCACCAATGCCGCCGCGACGCCAATCCCGGCGGCGGCGGACACAAAATTGTGAAAGGTGAGCGCCACCATTTGGGAAAAATAGGACAGGGTGTCTTCGCCCCCGTAGTTTTGCCAGTTGGTGTTGGTGGCGAAACTCACGGCGGTGTTGAAGGCCAAATCCGGCGGCAGCCCCGGAAAATGCCGTGGATTCAACGGCAGGATTGATTGCATCCGGAGAAGGGCATAGGTGAACCAAATGCCAATCAAGCTGAACACGCCGAGCGACAGGGCGTATTGTTTCCAATTTTGTTCACGTTCGGGCGCTGCGCTGCACAGACGGTAGAAAAACAATTCGACGGGCTTTAATGCGGGGTCAAGAAATGTCTTTCCCTGCCCATCAAGCACCCGCGCCAAGTACAGGCCCATGGGTTTGGTCAACACCCACAGGAGACCGCAAAACAATGCGAGTTGAATCCATCCAAAGAGATTCATGGCCTCGGACACATTCTAAAACCATTCCGGACGTATCACGGAAGTTAAGAGATAGCCGATCAGGGCCAGAACTATCCCGCCAATGAGCACATTCATCCTGTTCACAACCTTTCACATGCCATCGCGAACAAAACGCATAGGCTGAAAAAACCAAGTGTCAACACTATATAAACGAGGTCCGTCATGCTTTGCCGTCCATGGCCATCGTGCCCGGTGCGGTATCCGCGCGGCGCAACGAAAAGATGAATTCACTTCCTTTGCCTTCTTCACCCCGCAAATGAATGGAACCGCCATGCGCCTCAACGATTTCCTTGGCAATGGCGAGTCCCAACCCCGCCCCGGTATTCCCGCCTTGGCCGGGCACACGAAAGAAGGGTTGGAAAACATCCGCTTGATATTCCACCGGAATGCCGGCGCCGGTGTCGGACACCGAGAAGTGCACCCACTGCTCATCGGCATGGGCGGTAACCGTGACACGTCCGGCAATCGGCGTGTAGTTCAACGCATTGGACAGCAGATTGGCGAAAACATGGCTCACGCGGGTCGTGTCGGCCCAGACCGCGGGCAGATCCGAAGATATGGACTCGTCCAGAAAAATCCCTTTGTCCTGGGCCGCGGCCGTGAATTGGGCAATGACCACATGCGCCAATTGCCTTGGGTCGCACGCCTGGAATTCCATTTGAGCCCGTCCCGATTGAATCCGTCCGATATCCAGCAAATCCTCGATGATTCCATGTAAGCGATCACTGTCTTCCCGCGCCGCCAGCAGCAACTCTTCCTGTTTGGCGGTCAAGGAACCCACTTTCTCGTCCAGCAGCAGATAGAGGGCCATGCGAATGGAGGTCAGCGGTGTTTTTAGCTGATGCGACACCGTGGAAACCAGGCCGCGCTTGAGTTCATCCTGCTGCCGCAACTGGGTCACGTCCTCGAACAACAAGGTAACGCCGGTGGCTTGGGATTCCGCGTCCAGAATGGGCAGCGCTTTGGGGCGGAAGAAACGTTCCGTGCCGCGCACGAAACACTGCACCACGGCAAACTCATCCTTTCCCTCGTTCGGGCGGCTGGTACGAAGGGCGCTTTCAAACAGGGCCGTCATCCAGGGGTGCGCAATCTCTTTGAGCGTTTTCCCCGGTTTAAGCCCAAAGGCTTCCCCCGCCAGCGCGGTGGCCACTTCAATCAAACCCTCCGCGTCAACAATGGCGATGGCGTCCGGCAGGCTGTTGAAGGTGTGTTGGGTGGCGTGTTGTATGCGCCGCATCTTGGAACGATCACTGCGCCGGAATTCGCGAAGGCTTGCCGCCATATCATCAAACGCCTGCGACAGCTGCCCAATCTCGTCCCGGGAATCGCTTTTCACCACCAAGTCCAGGTTGCCCTTCCGAATATCATTCGCGGAAAGGATAAGCTGTTTCAGCGGGTTTAGGATCCATCGCCCGGTGAAGAACGTGAACGCAACGGCCATCACACTGCCGCTCAATAACAGGAGATACATTTGCTGCCGCGTCCGCGCGGCTTGTTGCCGTGCTTGCTCATTGGCGCCGGACATGTTTTGCTGATTCATTTGAAGGATCGTGTCCGCGGTGTCCTTCACTTCATAAAACAGGGGAAGAAAGACGGCGAAATAGGTGCTGCTTCGTTGATCGCGCGTTTCACGGGTATCGCGCACTTTTTGCAGGACCTCTTTATATTTCACGTAGCATTGCTCCAATTGTTGCAAAGCATCCCGCTCGCCGGACATGGTGATATTGGCGGCTTCCGCCTCTAACGCCTTCTCGAAGGTTAGGGTGTTTGCCGTGATGAGTTGCGCCCCTTCTGTTTCATACCCCAGCAATTCAAACAGCACTCCGCTGTCAATGCGTTCCAGGGACTCCTTCATCTGCTGGCAGGCGATAACGCTGCGGTAATTCTCGCGCAAAATCACGTCTATGGATTGACCCAGTTCCGAGGTCTTTCGAATACTCTGCGCGCCTATCACGAGCATAATGGCCAATAAACCGCCAAAGCCCAACAGCAGTTTCTGTCGTAAACCGAAAGTCATATCGAATTCCTTTGATGACACCTACGCAAACCGGATGCCATCTGCATGCGCACCATAAGTGCCTGTAATGAAATGACTTGAGGACAAGAAGGCGTTGGCGGATCGTGCAATGTGCAATAGGAACGGAAGCGGGACCTTGCAATGTGCACGGTGCGGAAGCAGTACGCCGGGGAACGGATTCGTTAGATACCGTATTGTTTTCGGCGCCGCCAGAGGGTGGCCTGATCGATGCCCAGGATATCCGCTGCATCCTGCAGGGACTTGGTGGTTGCCAGTACCTGGCGAATGTGCAGTTCTTCGAGCGCCTGGAGGGTGAGCGCCGCACCGATTTGGGCGGCAGGCCGGGCCTCGGTCATATTGGCCGGAAGATCCTCGGCGTCAATGTGGTCTTTCCGGCAGAGGATGGTGGCTCGTTCAATAACGTTGCGCAGTTCCCGGACGTTTCCCGGCCAGGGATAATGGTGCAGCAGGGCCATTGCCTTATCCGTAAACCCCAGAACGTGCCGATGGCTGTTGCGCGCGAAGAAAGCCAGCAGATGATTCGCAAGATGGATAATGTCATCCGGACGCTGGCGCAAGGGCGGAACTTCGATCTGTATCACATTCAGCCGGTACCACAGATCACCGCGGAACCGGCCCTGTTTCACCGCTTCTTCCAAATCCACATTGGTGGCCGCGATGATACGGACATCGGCGCGCCGGGGGGTGGCATCACCAACGCGTTCATATTCCCGGTCTTGCAGAAACCGCAACAGCTTGGGCTGCAAGGGCAGCGGCAGATCGCCTATTTCGTCCAAAACCAGCGTGCCGCCCTCACACGCGGCAATACGGCCGGGGCTGTCCTGAGCCGCCCCGGTAAACGCACCTTTGGCGTGGCCGAACAATTCACTCTCCAGCAAATCGGCGGCAATGGCCGGACAGGACACCATGCCCAGCGGCCGGCCCGACCGCGGACTCCATCCGTGAATCGCTTTTGCCAGCATGGTCTTGCCCGTGCCGCTTTCCCCGCGCAGAAGGATGGTCGCCTCCGAACCGGCCACCTGTTGGGCGGTGTTCAGCACCCGTTGCATGGCGGGGCTGGTGGACGAAAAATCAATCTCCGGATTCGCCCGTTTCAAATCCTCCTGCAACACGGCCAGTTTTTGTTCCAGGGATTTCAACCGCGATATCTTGTCAAGACTGAGATTTACTTGTGCGGGTGAAAAAGGTTTGGGAAGATAGTCGGTGGCCCCGCGGCGCATGGCTTCCACCGCGGTTTCAATCGAGGCATACGCCGTGATGACCACTATCTTCAGCCAAGGCGCCTCCGCAAGCAAGGCGGGGATCAGATCGAGGCCGTTTTGCGTTCCAAGCCGCAAATCCACAAACGCCACATCAAAGAAAGCCTGCGCCGCCTGCCGCACGGCATCCTGAAAATTGCTGACCGCAAAGACTTGGTGGCCTTCCGTTTCCAACGACAGGGCAAGCGTTTTACGGATGTTGATTTCGTCGTCCGCGATGAGAATCCTCAGCGGGAGAGTTTTGGAATCAGCGTTCATGGGGACCGGTGTTCTCCAACATTTGCATTCGAGCGTATATCGGCGGAGGGTTGTTGCGCAAACTGGAGGGGCATTCATTCAATACCGGGTCATACCCGGCGGCAGTGCAGCGTGATGACTTTCGCCACGGCTTCTTCTTTGATCGGCGCGACCGCCCGGTATTGCACATCCTTGATGAACTTGTAATAGTGCTCGATGCTGGGCCATTCAATAACGCAAACATAGTCGGGCTCGATATCCCCCCGGAGGGTTTCCACCCAGAACAGGGCTTCCACCCGGTGCGCCCCATAGTGGCTGGCGATGGGGCTGGCGGCCTCCAGGTATTCCCGGTAGCGCCGGGAGCCGTGGGGCTTGCGAAACCAAATCCCCTCCAACACATAGGCCTTTTCCGCCGGTTTGAGTTCGGAAACAGGGGTCTCGAGTGAGGATAACTCCGATTTTACAGCCGCCATAACCAACCCTCCTCCGCTGAAGTGTTGTTATATACGCGCTGGTATTATACCGTAAATACTGAGAAAAGGTAAGCCAAAATCATTGCTTTGACCCTGGAAGCAGCGTCAGGCTGCGTTTCAGGGCCTGGCCTGTGGGGAGTATGCTTAAAAATACGGATTTATCGGCACCCCCAGCGGGTTCCGCCGTGTAACCGGCCCCGGAAGGTTCGAGAACAATACTGGTTTGGGCATTGAAATACGCTTCAGGCAGGTAAATCCGGGTGGGAGCGCTAATCGCGGGGTCTTCTTCCCACGCACAAGCAAAGGCATGGGTTTCCGGCTGGCTTTCATACGCGGTGAGCCGTCCCGAAACACAAAGAGGCACGGGCCGCTGTAAAATTTCCAGATACTGGCCATGCAGAAGGTCTTTGCCATATTCCCAATAGGTCTCCCCGCACACCGCTTTCTCGAACTGCCGCAGCACGGCCCGGGCCGCCGGAAGGATTTCCTTTCCGGCCCCTCCATACGCCCCCCACTCCCCCACCAGCATCGGCATATTCAGCCGCCGCGCGGTTTCCGCGTGATGCTGGAAAATGAGATCAATGCGGCCCGTGGAGGCCTTGGCGATGTCGGGCGTATCCACCACAATATCGTATCCGTGGGGCGCATAGGCTTGGAGCGGGTCCCGCCGGCCATCTGGCCCCAACACCGGCTCAATGCCGCTGCGCACCCCCATGTTCGAGGCCATGGAGGTTTCGAGGAAAATGATGTGATGGGGGTCCACTTCGCGGATGGCGTTTGTTACCCGCTGGTACATCGGCATCAGTTGCGTGCGTTCGAACTCGTTATAGATTGGTTCGATGGCCCCGAGAATCTCCTGGTAGACATTCAGGTCCTCAAGCTGCTTCATCAGCTTGGAACGCCCCTCGGAAGTGCCCCATTGTTCCAGCAGATTCATGGCATCCGGGGCCTCCGCAACACCCTTCGCCTGGAGCAACTCCGCAAACTTGGCAATCATGTAGATCATCGCCTCGGGACTGCGATTGCCCATGTTCGGCTCATTGAACAGGTCATAGCCGATGACCGCGGGTTCCCCGGCATACCGCGCCGCCAGCATCCGCCATACCTTCGCGAAATGTTCCTGAACCCCAATGCCGTCCGGGGCGGGCGTATTCGCCCAAAAATTGTCGAAGGCCGCCTGAATGGCCGGGCTGGTGAAATACGCGTCACTCCATACGCCGCCTTCGGAGAGATGCGGCTGGCCGTCCGTCAACGTGGCCCACGCCGGGGCGCCATCCGAATACAAGACACTGAACAGGTCCTGATGCATGTCCAGATACACATACAAATCGTTCGCCTTTGCCCAGCGAATCCACTGGTCAATCTGTTTGAGATATGTTTCGTTGTACGTGCCGGGTTCCGGTTCCAGGCCGTCCCACAGCACCCCAAGACGAATGCAATTCATCCCCCACTGCCGCATCCGCGCGAAATCCGCTTCTTTCTGCCACAAGACATACTGCTGCTGCCTGCTCTTGTTGATGACGCTCATCCCATGCAACAGGAGATGCCGCCCTGACCCATCCACAAACCGCCCTTCTTTAACCGTGACAAACCCCGGCGCGGCGCCTCCCGCTTCCGCCATCAGCCCCGCCCCCAACACCGCCGTACACGCCATGCCGCATAAAGACATCGCATTCATACCGGTTCTCCCATGAAAAAAACATGAAGCCGTTCAAACGCGGATAAATACCGCTTGTCCACTGCCTGAAGAACCTCCTCAAAACCCTTGCTGTCGTAGGTATGCGACAAGAGATTGCGGTGCAGCATCATGTCAATCCATTCCTGGGCATTCTCGAGAATCCGGGCGGCAAACGCCTCCTTGATGACCTTCCGCAGCGTCACGGGGCGCAATTCAAGCCCGCTCTCCTGCAAATAATCGCTCATGGTTTTCCAGGCCAGTTCAAACGTCATTTCAAACCGCTGTATGGCGCCCTCCTTCTCAAGCTGCGACAATGGCGCCACACCCCGTGCAAACGCCTCCCGCAACAGCAAATACACTTGGGCAAAATTATCAAAGCGCTGCTTCCACCGGATATCCTTGTTCATCCTCCATCTCCTTGCGAATTAACGTGTAAACATGACCATACCATATTCACCCCCCGTTTCCTCATCCCGGATACACCCATCACCGGATGTACCAGGGAACCGCCGTGGCATGTTCCGATATCTTCCAGGGCTCATGCCCCGCGTACAGGATCAACCCGTGCTGGACCCTGTCGCCATACGTCTCTTTGAAGGCAAGGATTCCCCGGGCATCATGCCCCTTCAGGTTGGCCGTGCATTTGACTTCCACCGGATACAACAAGCCATCCCGCTCAAAAACAATGTCTACTTCGGCACCGGCCAAGGTCCGCCAATGCCACGGCTGTGGCGGCATGGCAAGAACGCCCGCCATGTTCAACAGGGAATTCACCATCATCGTCTCAAACAGGGCGCCCCGCAGAGGACTCGACGCCAGGGTTTCGGGACTGGAAATCCGTTGCAGCCAACACGCCAACCCGCTGTCGCCCAAGTAGCCCTTGCGTTTGGCGGATACCCGTTTGATCGCATTGCCGCTGTACGCCGGAATCTCGCGCCACTGATGGCAGGCGGCCAGCATGTCCAGCCAATGCCGCGCGGTTCTGGGCGTGACCCCAATCTCCCGCCCCAAGTGCGCCACATTCATTTCCTGCCCCGTAAGCGCTCCCGCCAAACCGATGAACCGCACAAATTCCATCACGTCCCGGATTTCCCCCTGCAAACGAATATCACGCTCAATGAAGGTAGATAGGTACGAGTGAAATTCAT
>CAYXPO010000126.1:0-10059 GCA_964466925.1 uncultured Nitrospirales bacterium | reverse complement strand
GGAACAGATGGTCCGCGGCTCGGTCTCCCTTCCCCACGGCACGGGCAAAAAAGTCCGCGTGGTGGCCTTCTGCAAACAGGAAGAGCAAATCAAGGCGGCATTGGCCGCCGGCGCGCTCGAAGCGGGCGCGGAGGAACTGGTCCAGAAGATTCAGGAAGGCTGGACGGATTTCGACGCGGCCGTGGCCGCCCCGGACATGATGGGCCAAGTGGGGCGCCTGGGTAAAGTGTTGGGGCCGCGCGGTTTGATGCCGAGTCCGAAGGCCGGCACGGTGACCCCCAACGTGGGCCAGGCGGTGGCGGAAATTCAAAAGGGTAAAATCGAATTCCGCGTGGACAAGAACGCGAACATTCATGTGCCCATTGGCAAAACGGATTTTACCGCGCAGCAGATCGAAGAAAACGCGGCGGCGGTGATTGGCGCGATTGTGAAGGCGCGGCCCGCGTCGGTGAAGGGGACCTACCTGAAAACATGCTGCATGAGCAGCACGATGGGTCCCGGCCTGAAGATGGATCCCGCCCAGATGACGGCGATGTTCAAATAGGAAGTCCGCGCGGCCCCACGGGGCCGCGCTTAACGTTTCAGGAGACCTCCCATGATCAAGAATGCGAACGGCATCTTATTCACGTCGGAATCCGTGACCGCGGGGCATCCCGACAAGCTGGCCGACAACATCTCCGACGCGGTGCTCGATGCGATGATCGCGCAAGACCCCATGAGCCGTGTGGCCTGTGAAACGCTCGTCACCACCGGCCTCTGCGTTGTCGCCGGGGAAATCACCACCAAGGCCGTCGTGGACGTCGCCACGGTCGCGCGCGATACCATCGTGGACATCGGCTATACCGGCGGGGATTCCGGCTACGACGGGCGTTCCTGCGCCGTCATGGTCACCCTGGACAAGCAGTCGCCCGATATCTCCATGGGCGTGACCGCCACGGCGACGCATGAGCAGGGCGCGGGCGATCAGGGCATGATGTTCGGCTATGCCTGCAATGAGACGCCGGAACTCATGCCGCTGCCAATTCATCTCGCGCACAAAATTGGCCTGCAACTGGACGCCATGCGCCGGAGCGGCGAAATCGCCTGGCTGCAACCCGACGGAAAATCGCAAGTCACCGTGGAATATGTGGACGGCAAACCGCGGCGCATTGACACAATCGTGGTATCCAATCAGCATTCCGACAACGTCTCCAACGATGAAATTCGCCAGACAGTTATAGAGAAGGTGGTGAAACCCATGCTGCCGTCCGAATACGTGGACGGCGAGATCATCTACCATGTCAATCCGACCGGCCGCTTTGTGGTGGGCGGACCCTGCGGCGACACCGGGCTCACGGGCCGCAAGATCATTGTGGACACCTACGGCGGCATGGGCCGTCACGGCGGCGGCGCCTTCAGCGGCAAAGACCCGTCAAAGGTGGACCGCAGCGCGGCGTACATGGCCCGCTACATGGCGAAGAACGTGGTCGCGGCGGGCTTGGCGGAACGGTGCGAAGTGCAGTTGGCCTACGCCATCGGGGTGGCGCGGCCCGTATCCATCAATGTCACCTCGTTCGGCACCGGCAAACTGGACGACCTGAAACTGGGCGCGCTGTTGCAAGAGATGTTTGACTGCCGTCCGGCGGCCATCATCGAACTGCTTGATCTGCGCAAGCCGATTTACCGCAAAACCGCCGGGTACGGGCACTTCGGGCGCGAAAACCAAGGTTTCCGCTGGGAAGAAACGAATATGGCCGATGCCCTGCGCAAGAAGGCGGGTGTGTAGGTTTGATTGTCAGGACAAACTTCTTGGAGGAAGTTTTTCCTGAACCCTGTCAGGAATTTTTGAGCGCGCGAAAGCCTTTTTATAAAAGACTTTCGCGCGATTTCTTTTCGCGGGGTGTGGCATAATGGGCCGGTTACTGCGAGGAATTGTATGGGTATTTCCGTGGCGATGATCGTGAAGGACGAGGCGTCTTTTCTGGGCGAATGCCTCGAAGGGTTGCGCGGTCTCGCGGAGGAATTCTGCGTGGTGGACACGGGGTCCTCGGATGACACCGTGGCCATCGCGGAGCGTTTCGGCTGCCGCGTTGCTCATTACGCCTGGAACAATGATTTCGCCGCCGCGCGCAATGAGTCGCTCGCCTTGTGCACGGGAGATTGGATTTTTGTGGTGGACGCCGATGAACGGATCGTCCCCGGGGACCTCCAGGGCATCCGCGCGCTTACGGAGCGCGGCCCGCGGTATTGTTACCGGTTCATCACCCGCAATTACACCCACAACACGCGCGTGAGCGAATTCACGGCCTGCCCGCCGGACGATGCGCTGGCACGGGGATTCGCGGGTTGGTTTCCCAGCGGCAAGGTGCGGTTGTTTCCCAATCATGTGGGCGCGTATTTCGAGGGGCCGGTGCATGAACTGGTCAATGCATCGCTGCTGGCGCGGGGTGTGGAGATTGTGACCGCCGAAGCCCCAATCCATCATTATCCCCTGTTGAAACCGCCGGAACAGGTCCGGAAAAAGCAACTCCTGTACATCGAGTTGGGCTTGGCAAAGCTGAAAGGCGATCCGGACAATGCGCGGCTTTTGGCGGAATTGGGGAATCAATACGCGGACGTGGGCGACTATGTGAATGCGGCGGTGATGTACCGGGACGCGGTGCGTTCGGCGCCCGATCACCCCCTGTATTTGAAGGACCTCGGGGGCGTCCTGCATCTGCTCGGGAAAAATGAAGAGGCCATCAAAGCGTTTACGCTGGCCCTGCGGCTGGACCCGGCCATGGTGGATGCCTGGCGGAACTTGGGCGTGGTGCAGGCCACGCAGCAACAATGGGGGAAGGCGCTCGAGTGTTTTGACCGGTTTGCCGCGTTGGCGCCCTTGGATACGGAAGCGCACCGTTACCGAGCGGTGGCGCTCGAACACTTGGGCCGCTTGCCGGAAGCGCTCGAAGAAGCGCGGGAAGCCCTGCGTCTGCACCCGGCGAATCAGGAGGCCTGCGCCCTGGAACAACAAATTATGGAGCGGGGGGGGGCAGGAAAGCCCGAATGATTCCGGGCAATTCCGAAATGTGATCGAGGACGGCATCCGCGCCGGTGTGTTCCTCCGGGAGCGCGTATCCATACCGCGCGGCAATGGCGAAAATGTGGTTGACGCGCGCGGCGGCGATGTCCTCACGGCGATCGCCGACCACGGCGGCGGGCCGCACCGAAATTTTCTCCAGAATATCCGCCACCATGGCGGCTTTATCCAAGCCCCCGGCATCGCGCGCGCGCACAGTGGCGAAAAAAGCGCGCAGATCATGCGCGCGCACGAATTCGTTCACATACGGGGAGGGGCCATTGGAGCAGACCGCAAGAACGCAGTCCATTTCAGCAAGCTGGCGAAGGGTTTCGCGGGTTCCGGGATACAGCGTTCCCTCCGCCCCGATGAGTTCTATCTCGCGGGCGTTGGTTTCCTCCATGAGGGGCACGGCTTCATTGGGAGGGCATTGTTTCGCCAGCCAGGCTTCGTAGTCTTCCACGGGCTTGCCGAAAAACGCACGGATGGTTTCGGCATCGGGAACCGGAAGACCATGTTCCGCAAAGGTGCGCTGTACGGCGGGCACGGTGACGCGTTCCGTTTGAAACAACGTGCCGTCCACATCGAAGATAATCAGGGCTTTGGCGTTCACGGGCATGGTGCGGCGGTCACGGTTGCGGCGCGGAAGGGGCCTGGCCGGCGGCATTGCACCGGATCACATACACGTCCTTCTGTCCCGCGCCCAGGGAATTGGTTTCACCCGCGATTACAAACCCGCCATCGGGGGCCAATGCCAGCGCATACCCTGCGTCATCGCCGGTTCCGCCGAAGGTGCGTGTCCAAACGGTTTCGCCCGCCCCATTGAGCCGCACCAAGTAAACATCCTCGCCATGGTCCGTGGTTGAGGCGGTGACACCGGCGATGACGAAATCACTGGTGGTTTTGGCAAGGACGGCGTACCCGATGTCCGTACGGTTGCCACCGAAGGTGCGGGCCCATACCTGTTTCCCGTTTTTATCGAGGCGCACGGCGGTCAGGTCGGTGCCGGTGAACTGCGCGGGGTTGAAACTGCCCACCACGATGCATTCACCGTCCGTGGCGGCGGCAAGGGCATAGGCGCGGTCGTCATACGCGCCGCCGATCATCTTTGACCAGGTTTGGACGCCCTCGGCATCGGTGCGCACCACATACATGTCTTCATTGAGGCCATTATGGGCATAACCGGCGGCCAGATAACCGTCTTTCAGTGTTATCACGGCGTTTCCGGACTCATTGGTGGGCCCCGTCATCCCGGTGTACGTTTTCGCCCATTCCTGCCCGCCCGTGCCGGTGATTTTGACCAGGTACAAATCCTTTAGATCGCCAAAACTGGAAGTGGATTCGCCGCAAAGAATAAAGCCCCCCGCACCGTCCGCCGCCAAGGCATTCGCCGTGTCGGCGCCCGTTCCCCCATAGGTTTTGGTCCAGATTTCCGTGCCATCCGCCTCAAGCCGCAGCACATAGACATCCCTGTTTCCTTTGCCGAAGGAGGTGGTCCAGCCTGCAATGACGATGTCGTCGTTGTCCACCACCGTGTCCTTGTCATTCGCGACCGGCACGGTCAACACGGCTTCCCCAACGTCATCCCCGGTTCCTCCGAAAGTCTTCGACCAGACATGGTTCCCGTCCTCATCCACCTTGAGCACATACAGGTCCATATCGCCCCGCGCGGAGGGCGTTGTCCCCACAAGCACATACCCCCCGTCTTCCCGGGCGCACACCCCCAGGGCATAATCATCGCCCGCCGTGCCGAACGCCTCCGCCCACATATCGCCCGCCACAATATAGGCCGTGCCGCGGGCCGTGTTGGCCCCGTCCGGGTTGGTGACCGTTAGCGACACGGTATACGCACCCGCTTTTTCATACGTATGCACGGGATTCTGTTCGGCGCTCGTTTTCCCATCGCCGAAGGTCCAGGCCCAGGCCGTGATAGGGTTGCCATTGGGATTCGAGGCGTCGGTGAAGTGCACCGTGAGCGGCGCTTTTCCATACCGCACATCCGAGGTGAAATCCGCCTTCGGGCCTTGACATCCCGCCAGCAGAACCAATCCTGTCCATATCCCAATATACAAGCGCGCACGCATCGTGTATCCTCCAATTCCAGACCTGTCCGCCCCCATCAATCACTTATCACTATACACCTTTCCAACTGATCCGTGACAATCCGCCCCGGTCTCCTGCGCAAGGCCCCATCCTTCCCTATTTGGGCCAATCAGGGAAGACACTCTTCACCGCACGCTTGGTGTGCCGGTCACATTGGCAAGGGGTAGAGAATGAAAGCGTCTCATCATGAAGAAGTAGCGGATCAAACGGACTGGCGGGTGTGCGGGAAGCGGCACGCAAGGACAAGCGAATGCGGTTCAGCACCCTTTTCCCACCATGGAACCGTGGACCAACGCCGGGAAAGTTTCTATGCGCGCACGCGCTGCCCGGCGCCGGGCGTGGACCAAGAAGTTGCCAGGCGGCAGTACGAAAACGCCATGCTTCCCTTTCATACCCTTACGTCAGCATCACCTTGAGTTCGCTCATGAATTCATTGAGGTCCTTGAACTGGCGGTATACCGAGGCAAAGCGGACATAGGCCACTTCGTCCAGTTGGCGCAATTTCCCCATCACCACTTCGCCTATGGCCTTCGTGGTGACCTCGTGCTCGTTGGTGTTGAAGAGGTCCCGTTCCACATCGTCAATGAGCGCATCCACCTGTTCGAGGCTTACGGGCCGTTTCTCGACGGCTTTGAGGATTCCGCTCTTGAGTTTCCACCGGTCGAAATTCTCGCGGCGTCCGTCTTTCTTAATGACCATCTGGGCCACTTCCTCAATGCGCTCATACGTGGTGAAGCGCCGCCCGCATTTCAGGCACTCGCGCCGCCGCCGGATGCAGTCGCCTTCCTTTGACGCCCGCGAATCCACCACTTTGCCTTCCGTATGATTACAAAATGGACACCGCATAGAGGCCTCCTGCAATAACTGCCGTTCCGCCAACCCTGTATCTATTCCACACAACGCTTGATCGGTCCAAATCTTGTGGCCGAATTGTGTTCCACCACAATTCCTGGATGCGCGGCAAGCGCTGCGCTACATGTTGTAGCGCCCATAGCCTACCACATACCATATACGGCGTCAAGACAGAGCCTGCTTCCGGGAAACCCGCCCTGTAACAAAACCGTGTGGTCAGGGTAGTACATAGTTAAGAGAAAGGGGTTCTGAGGCCGTGCAGCGTTGACGGCGTGTGGAGTCCGGAAATGAGAAGTGTGTTGCGGTTGTGGATGGTGTGCGTCCTTCCCTGTGGATTAGCCCTCGCCACGCCCCTAGCCTCGCCTGATTCAAAGACCGTACCGGCCCATCCGGGAAATCCCGGCGCGTCCTCCATCAAAGTCTCCGTGAATCAGGAATCCTGGGCCTTCGACAAGTCGGTCTCGGCATGGTTTCCCGTAGCCTTAGACGGGCGCCTTACGTCGGATTTTGGGGTGATATCGAAGCATCTCCGCCTGAGCGACGTGGTTTCGGGGACCCGCGGGGGGGTCCTGCTGCATTTCACCGCGCGGAAGGACCGGACGGGACTGTGCGCCGATTTCGGCTATGGAAATTTGGAGCGCACCAACAATGTTTCGTATTCTCCCCGGCAAGGGACCGTGGATATACCGGTGACAGACAGCATCCATTGCGGCATCACCGATGTCATGTTGTTTTACCGGCTGGGCAATGCCGTTGTCAGCTTCGATGCGCTGGGAGGGTTCCGGTTTCTTCAGGTCCGTTCCTATTTTTCCATGGACCAAGGGTATATCAAATGCAATAAGGATTTCCTGGAGCCGTTGACGGGCGGCATGCTTCACCTCAGCCTTTCGGAACACTGGGACCTGTCGGCGCGCCTGCGCTTCAGTGGGTTCGGCCTGGGGGCTGAACGCGCCATGGATGCCGAGACACACCTTTCCTATAAACTCACCTCCCGCATCAGCCTGTTTGCCGGATACCGGTTCTTTGACACGGAATACCGGCAGAAGGCGGGCGGGTTTCTCTTGCCGGGCGTGGGGCAGTTTTCCCTGCCCCAACCGGTATATGACCGGTTTCACGTGGAAGTCGCGTGCACGATCCACGGCCCGGCGGCCGGTTTTTCCGTGCGCTGGTGACTGGGAAAACCGGCGCCGCGATTCACAATAAACGCGGGAGAAGCCGTTTTGCGCCGGTTCTGTGGGTTTCTTGGCGCAACACGCTTCATCCCGCGAAATGGTCCAACAGGACCGCGAACCCAACAGGCGTTTACGCGGTCAACCCTTTGAAAAACGCGCTGATGTCGTTCCACACACCTTCAAACCAATCGGAGATGTCCGACCAGATATCGGCTTTGGCCACGGTGATCTTTTTCAAATGTTTCATTGCGCTGCTCCCATCGTTGTTGGTTAATGGATTCCACACGGCCCATGCCGCCAAGGGGTGTGCTGGATGGCCCGCCGCCTTCTCGGCAACGACAGAGCCGCGCATCGGCCGCCCGCGGAAAGGAGGATCCACCGCCCGCGGGCGCCCGTTGTGCCGCCGCACCTCTCATGGCATGTGCCGAACACTTCCATGTCCGCTTATACTATACCATCTGGACGGTATACTAACAAAAGCGTTTCGGGCTGTCAAGGAAATTTTTCAAAACGCACCCCGCCGGGAAGCGGCGGAAAGGGCGAAAGAGTTGACTTAAGGAAAGGCGCCGGGTATCGTACGGCATGGATGTCCACGATACTTTGCCTGAAGCGGCGTATTCTTTCGCGTCCCTTCGGCGTCATGCGGAAGGCACCGGTGTGCCTGGATCAGGAAATGAGGCGGTATGCCCAAAAAGAACTCGCGGGAACTTTTGCTGGACGCGGCGGAAGCCGTGGTATTGGAGGCCGGGGCGGGCCATTTGACACTTGATGCCGTGGCGCGGAGAGCCCATATCAGCAAAGGCGGCCTGCTCTATAACTTTCCCACCAAAGACGCGCTGCTGCAGGGCATGGTGGTGCGGTATGTCGAACGCATGGACGCGGCGCGGAGGCATTTCAGGGCGGCATTGCCCGAAAGCCCCTCGCGTGAGGTCAAAGCGTATATTTTGTCCGTGCTCAAACGGAGCCGCAAGGAAACCCGCATCGGCGCGGCGTTGCTGGCGGCGGTGGCGCATGATCCGGCGCTGCTGGAACCGGTTCGGGACATTTACCAAAACTTGCTCAAGGACCTGGCCCGCGCCACGGGGAATCCAAAGCGGGCCAAGATTATTTCGTTCGCCACCCACGGGCTGTGGCTGACCGAACTGTTCGGCATGTCGCCGCTCACCGCGCCGCAACGCGAAGAAGTGCTCGCGGAACTCCTGCGGCTCGCGGAAAAGTAGTCCGGCCGGGTTTTGGCAATGGCTATTTCAGCGCAAGCACCACGGAGGCGATGCCGCGCGCGGGAACGGTTACTTTGCCATCGCCATCAACCGTTTTGCCGTTCTGGCCGATCAAATCGGTGAGCAGCATTTTCTTGGGGGTAATCCCTCGAAGATTCACGGACGTCCGCGCATCTTCTTTGCTCGGATTGTACAGCCGCACCAGCACGCCATCCTCCACCGGGAGCACTTCGCTCAGGATCACCGGCCCGTTGTCCAGGGCGGCAAACGATTGTTCCGCCGCGCCGGGCGCCTCCACGGCCAGGGCGGCGGTGCGGTGGGGGGTCATGTCGAGCACGCGCGCCCAGCCGAAGCGTGTGGCGGTCACGGGATCAAACGGTGCATTGGACAGCTTCACGGAATAGGCGCACCGGATATCGCCGCCCTGCGCGGCCTTGTAGTTGGTGTGCCAGTAGTTGTTGAAGGCATAGGCGTAGAGGACGTGCCGGTTGCCGTTCAGGCGGGCGGGCCACAGCCCGCGGTTGATATCGCCCATGCAGAACAACGGCGCGTCCGGCGCGGCGATATAGGCCGATCCTGTTTTGTTGCCCGCGGCGGCAAAGGTGTTGACGCAGTACCATTCGCGGCACGCGCCCGGCATTTGTTCGGTGTCCGCCTCGACCACGCCATAGGGCAGTTCCATGAACGCGCGCGCTTCATCGGGGGCGTTCAGGCCAAACGGAAACACGAAGTAGCCCGCTTCCTTGTCAAGCGTCTCCTGTTTGTGGAGGATGTTCATCAGGTCGAACGTGCCGTCCGGATGGATTACCACCTCGGTATCCACCGCCGAGATATTCCCGCCGCTCCGCTGGATGTGCAGCACCGCGCGCGCGGGGCCGTTCTCTACAAGGTTCACCGCCGCCGTCTCATGGGTGAGGAGTTGGAGATCGGTGCACCGTGCGGAATTAGGATGGACCATGGAGGTGCTGTTTGTGCCGCCCTTGACGTACAGGAACTGATTCACGGCATAGCCCGAAGTCGTGTCCACCCATTCCTTTCCCGTGGCGGTTTCGGTGATGCGGTCCAGGCCGCCCGTCTTTGGATCAATATGGATTTGATACTTCGTGGTTTTCCAGGTGTAGCCGTCGCCCCCCTTGCTCAACAGGGCGTTGCCCTCCGCGCCTTCCGCCTCCACCGCATACACGCGGTATCCCATCGCCGGAACCTTCGATGCCACAAAACACAAACCGCCGTCCACCGTGCGTTGCGCCGGAACCTGTCCGCCCGTGACCGCATCGCGTACAATGTTTGCTTTCATAGGAGCGGGCAGGGTCACCGTAATGTCACGGGCCCACGAAAGCGGATTGGATACCAGCAGCGATTTTCCCTCCGTGCCTTTTCCGGCCTTCGCCAACCGCCGCAAGGCCTCATCGCCCTGTTCGCCCCATTCCCGGCTCTGTTTCAGCGAACGGTCCGCATAGGAGGCCTTGCGCACCCATTGCCCCGCCGTCTGGGGATTGTTCGGATCGCTGATGCTCACCGCCGAACCCCAGGTGTGTTCGTCGTAATATAAAATCTCTTTCCAAGTGCCCGCGAACTTGTCCAGTGTGTCGCTTCCCTTTCCCCGCGCGGCCAGCAGGGTCAGCCATTTCTCCGCCGTGCACACTTCCGCCTTCGCCCAGCGCGCCATGGCGGT
>CAYXPO010000125.1:4887-10107 GCA_964466925.1 uncultured Nitrospirales bacterium | reverse complement strand
ACATACTTGAGCAACGCATCGGAGGAAATGTCGGTATTGAAATGCAGAAGCAATTCTTGGCCCGCATTGTTTTTACTCCAGGCGGCCTGGGTCACTTGAATGGGTTGTTCCGCCGGATACTCGAATGTATGCGTGTCAGGCAAGGTTAGCTTGCCGCTTTGGTCCTTGACGCCCGAACTCAGGCATATATGTACCGGCAGGTTTGTGTTCGCGGGAATCATCACTTGATATTGATTGCTTAAACCGCCTTGGGTTATCTCCACCGATACCGGGATGAACCAATTATTCAGTACCAGGATGTGCTTGCGCAAATCCTCCAAATCCATCGGCGCCGCAAAGTCAATCAGGATAGGCGTACCCGCCGTGCCCGCTTCCAGCGCCTGCGCATGGGTCACATCGTTCGGCCCCGTGGTAAATGAAAATGTCCGGTTATCCGGGGCTAACGTCTGTCCGCTCACGGACCGCAGGGACTCCGTCACGGTCACCGTGTAAAGCAACGCGGAGAGGCGCGTGACCACATCAGGAACGAAGCTGATGTAGTTGCCGCTGACCTCTGTTTGCCCTGCAATGAGCGGGTCTATGGTCAACACCGGTGCGGGATGGCCCGTGGCGTCCGTGATCGGCTCCAGCGGTGCATTGAAATACAACACTATCCGCCCGGTGAATTTTTCGCCCGCCAGCGGGAAAACCCCTATGGTTTTCAGCGGTTCCGAAGGCGCATCCGCCGCGTAAACGCAACACGGGAAGATAGCCGAAAGAAGTAGATAGGTTGGAATCAGCATCGAACGAACCGTACGCATGGCGCGCAACTCCCTTTTTTTGCGGTCACTCCGCAGTGAAATTCCAGTATACCATACAGACGCAACCAGTAATGAAGAGGCGAGGACGGCACGCATGCCTTGGTCGGGTATCGCTCTTCCCCCTTCGTAAGAAACTGGTGCCCCGACCGCGAATCGAACGCGGGTCTAGGCCTTAGGAGGGCCTCGTTCTATCCACTGAACTATCGGGGCTTTGGGCTTCACCCTTTCATACACGGTCCTCCAAAGACTTGTCAAATCAAAAGTAGTAGATTTAATGCAAAAAGTCGCTGTAAAGTTTCCGACATTTTTCTAAAATCCATACTAGGTGCGTTGTCTGCGGCTCCCCCCAAACCGTTGCTGTCTTTTAGGTCGTTTTCGTCCTGTATGTCCTTTTCCTCACCTACAATCCACCCCCAATTTTCGCCTCTCTTGCTTTTTACCTTATGAATAGGTAAAATTGGGAAGATACATTTAACACACATTGTGGTGAATTGTGATACGGTGAAAGGATCGGGTATGTCTCTCAATCGTTCCAGCGCTGTTCTAACTACAGTGACAGTAACGCTTTGCATTATTTTCCTCGGTGCTGTATTCCCTGCCCAAGCCGCCATTCCGCGCATCCTGTATGTCGGAGATAGCTGGACCTATTACCCCTGGGCCAATCAAAGCCCGCCCGCGTTGCGCGCGGTGTTGTCCCGTTCGGACATCGTAACGGCTGTGGGAGGCACGTATGAGGAAAATGGTGACATCGCCCTGCACGGTGCCACCGCCGAGCAATGGGACTCGGACAGCCTGAAAGCGGAAATCACCCAAAAACTGAATGAGTTTCCAACCATTGACATTATCCACATGAGCCTCGGCGGCAATGATGTGAATTTGAATCTGAAAGGGGATTTCAGCCAGGCCCATATTGACGCGATGAACAGCACGGCGGTCGAACACATCCGGAATGTCATCAACCATTGCCTCAGTGTGCGCCCCAATGTGAAGGTCGCCATTTGCGGCTATGATTATCTCAATATCGCGGAAGGCTACACCTACGAAACGTGGCAGAATCCGTATAATCCCTTTGAAATCATCACCTATGTATCCTCCGTGCAGAATCCCACGCTGATTGCGCTCACGTTATGGGGCCTGCCCATTACCATTTTCAATCCCAGTTATCCGTGGCTGGGCTGGACCACCGCCCAGCAAATCGCGGAATATCAAACCCGCATGGACAACGTCTTTATAAACCTGGAGCGGCGCAAAAAAAACCTCGCCCTCAGCATGAACCGGGTCGCCTATATCCACAGTTTCGGCGTCATGCAGGCCCATTACGGCATCCCCAGCATCAATTATCCTCAAAACCTTTCCGTGTGGCCGCAAGGCCCCCCAAACTACAGCAACTTCCCCGGCGGCTATTCCACCCTCTGGAGCCCCAGTGTGGCCATGGCGGGTTCCAGTGAAATCGATCCCATCCATCTCAGCCCCGGCGGCTACACCAAATTGATGGAAAACGCCGTCGCGCAGGTATATCTGTCTTGGCTGGGCGATTCCACCGCGCCCACGGTGAATTCAATTGTCCTGGCCTCCGCCGATCCGCCCGTCGGCGCTTCCGTTGATTTCACCGTGAATTTTTCGGAAAGTGTCACCGGTGTTGACGCCGCCGATTTCGTGGTTGATCAAAAAGGCACCGTGACCGGCGCGGCCATCACCAACGTGACGGGCAGCGGACGCACGTGGACGGTCACGGTATCCACCCCCACCGGCAATGGTTCCCTCAGCATTGATTTGATTGACAACAACACCATCTACGACGGTGTATGGAATCCCCTTGGCGGCGCGGGAATTGACAGTTTCATCCAAGGCCAGTATTACACCATCGGCACCGGCGCGGGCGGCGGCCCCGATTCCACGAACGATTGCCCCGTCATCGCCGCCGTGGACGCCCAGGGCGCCGTCCTGTATCCCCTCACCCTCGGGGTGTTGTGGGACAACGGCGACTTGGATGAAGACGGCCTTTATGACAGTTGGGAAGCCGCCCTGCTCTGTGAAGTGCTCTGCCGGCCCTCGCATCCGCTTTACACCGATCTGCGCACCTTCTATAACAACACCATCAACGCGCTGCGCGGCGAACTTTATTACGATTCCCTGATCCGGCCCGTGGAAAATCTTATCGCCGTGCTTCTCCTGACCGATTCCGCCATGACCGCCAAACTCAAGGCGAGAATCCCCGATGTGCTCACCAAACCGTACATCCCCTATTCCATTTATCTCGGCAAATGGGTCCAGCCGTTTGCCCCCGATACCGACCTGGATGCCGACGGCTTGACGAACAAGCAGGAATACAACACGGTGCGCGGCCTTTCCGGCACCCGGACGGACTATGTCAACGCGGCCATCACCCCGGCCTGTCCGCAGGGGATCGGCCCGGATGTTAATTTCGCCGCTTCCCTCAAATATCTCTACGAACTCAAAGTCAGCATCCCCTTGCTCCTGGATGAAATGTGCCTGGTCTGCAAAGACCCCATGACGGCCGACCTCGATGAAAACGGCATCGTGGATTACGCCCACGCCTTCATGGTGGACGCCCTCCTGTGGTGTTCCAACACCAAGCACTACACCGAAGTGGCCACCGCGTTTGCCTACAACAAGGTGGTGGTCAAGGCGTATCTCGATCTGCTCTGGAAGGCGCTCTCCAAAAAATACTGGAATCTGCCTGTTGATCAGGCCATCGGCCTTCTTGTGGACATCAACAAGGTGGAGCATGCCCTAACCGGCATGATTACCATCGGCGAACCCGCCGGTCTCGCCATGATGATCGCCTTTTTTGATCAAGCCAACACGTACATCAATCCGGAGGATGCCATTACGGTCAATCCCGCCAATTTCTCCACCGCCGCCGTGACCATCATCGGCTCGGTGGGCGATGCGGACGACGACGGCACCTGCAACCTCTCCGAATACACGGCCACCAGCCATGACGCCGCCGGTTTCGTCGCCTTTGCGTCCAATGCCCTCAATCCCTCCGTCACCACCAACGGCGGCGGATGCGACGGCCCCGAAAACAACGGCGGCGAAGAACCCGCCCAATGCCCCGCCCTTTCCGTGATGGACGCGGAGGGCGCTACACTCTATGGTGTTTTACCCGGTTCGTCCGGGTGGGCCGAGGGAGACATTGATGGCAACGGCATGAAAGACAGTTGGGAACTCGCCCTCATCGCCGATGTCCTGTGCGACACCTCATTTCCGCTCTATCAGAGCGCGCGTGTCAAATATACCGCCAACCTCAACCGTCTCATGGCGGACAGCCGGTATTCCCTGATCCGGGATGTGGTCCACGTCATGGCCGCGCTTATGACGGTCAGCGACGGATTCGCTGAGTTTTTCAAGGAAAAACTGGCCCTCTCCGGATACTACTATCCCTATCGCGTTCCAGAAGTCACCGGGGTGGTGATGCTGGGCGGCGGTGGGGACCCCGACGGCGACACCCTCTCCAATAAACTGGAATACAACTATGTTGTGAACCGTGGGGGGACCCGGGAAGACTATGTGCTCGCGGCCAAATCCCCCAATGGCGGCAATGTGGACCGCTGCCCCGGCCTCTGTGACGGCGGGTCCGGCCCCTGTTCCGCTGTGAATTTCGACGCCCTGATGCAGTCCGTGGACAAGGCGCTCACGCAGTTCCGCAGTCAACTCGGTGGTTTCGTCTTTGACCCCGGCACCGCCGACATCAATGGCGGATTCACCATCAATGGAAACGATATCAAGGTGTACGGGAATGGTGTTATTGACAGTGACGAATTCGCCCTGATCAATCATTACTTGACGCATTCCGGTCTCAATCCCGTTGCCACCACGGTGTGCAATGCCTGGAATCGCAACAAATCCCAAATGTATCAGGACCTTGGCGGCTCCTCCGGCCTCGTCAATGTCATGGCCCCCGCGTTCCACCAGGTATTGGCCGCTTATATGCTCTTGGGGGATGCCAATTCCGTCGCCATCCCGGTAACCATCCTGCAGAAAGCCTCCACAGTGGATCTCACGGGGGATGGCACCCCCGATCTCGGCATCACCCCCGTCAACATGTCGAATTACACCACGTTGCCCAATATCCTGGCGCTCACCGCCGACCCCGACGGGGATTCCTTCACCAATCAGGCGGAATATGAATGTTTCCGCCAGCGCAGCCGCTGCTGCTATCTCCTTGGCGCCAGCGACGGCGCGCTCTTCCCCTCTGAAGGGCAATGTGTCACTCTTGACCATGAAGGCGAAGGAACGGGGGAGGGAACCCTTGAAGGCGAGGGTGGAGTGGAAGGCGAAGGCGGGGAAGAAGGCGAAGAAGGTGAAGGCGGGGCTGAGGGCGAAATCAACCCTTGTGCCGTCATGGCCTGTGAGAAGACCTGCGCATACGCCGAAGGGATCAATAGCGGTTTCG
>CAYXPO010000125.1:0-4877 GCA_964466925.1 uncultured Nitrospirales bacterium | reverse complement strand
CCCGGAACCCCCCTCTGGGAAAAAAAGCCTGCGCCCCTATCCAGCGATGCTGCCCGTTGGTGAATAAAAACCCCGACTTCGCGGACCTCGACAAAAATGGAATTGTGGACGCGGCCCACGCGCGCCTGTTGGATGTCATTCTCGCCGATACCACCGATGTCAACTACTGTTGCATCCGCGGCGCGTATGACCAAAATCTGGCCCTGGCCAACGCTTATGCCGATGAAGTGCAAGCCGTGCAGCCCGTGGTGTTCATGATGATTCCGCGCACGGACGTGGTCCCCGCCGTGGCGGGTGTCATGACCCTCGGCGAGGCCGCCACGATTGCCATCATCACGGACCAGTTTGATAACGCGCCCATAGACATTCCCTCGATCAACATCTCCGCCTTTGACCGGTCTTCCGAGAAGTATCTCGCCTTCAATGGCGACGCCGATCTCGACGGCGTCTGCAACCTCGGTGAATATGCGGCCACCGTTGATTGGATAGACGACTTCGACGCTTTTGTGGCTGCGGCCCGCGACCCCTTGGCCCTTGCCGATGGCGGCGGCTGCCCTAGCTGTGAAGGCGAAGCCGAAGGGGCGCTGCAAGAAGGCGAGGGTGGGGGAGAGGGCGAAACCGAAGGCGCGTCCATTGAAGGCGAGGGTGGGGGAGAGGGTGAAGGCGAAGGTGAAGGCATTCCCGCTGAAGGCGAAGGTGGGCTCGATTGCCTTACCTTCACCAGCGCGGATGTCCCCGTGACCATCAACGACATGATGCAAGCCAACTCCACCATCACCGTTGCTGACGACTTTATCATTTCCGATGTTAACGTCATGCTCGATATCACCCATCCCGCCCCCGGCGAATTGACCGTCTGGCTCATGTCGCCCTCCGCAACCTCCATCTTCCTCACCATCCAACGCGGCGGTTCCGGGGCCAACTTCACCCAAACCATCTTTGATGATCAGGCTTCGGTGATGATTGGGTTGGGAACCCCGCCCTTCACCGGCCGCTTCATCCCCGATGACACCCTCTCCGATCTCAACGGCGAGAATGCGCAGGGGGAGTGGGCGCTCATCATGTTCGACGGCGGACAAGGCAATACCGGAACCCTCAATGGATGGAGCATTGCCTTCAACAACGTATGTGATTTTCCCGGTGAAGGGGAAGTCGAAGGTTCGATTTCAGAAGGTACCCCGGAAGAAGGCGAAGGTTCCGCTTCCGAAGGCGAAGGCAACCTTGGAGCCGTCCATTCCGCCGACTGGAATGGCGGCCCCAATGGACGCATTGACCTCTCCGAACTCCTCCGTATTATTCAGTTTTATAACTCCGGCGTGTTCCACTGTCAGTCCGGCACGGAAGACGGATACGCCCCCGGGAGTGGCGATCAAAGCTGCGCGCATCATTCCGGCGATTACGGCCCGCAAGACTGGAGCATCGGCCTCTCCGAACTCCTCCGCATCATCCAGTTCTACAACTCCACCGGATACCACGCGTGCACCGGCTCCGAAGACGGCTTCTGCCCCGGGCAGGCGTGAGACGTATTTAATCTGTTTGAGCGGTCTGCCCGATCCGTCTTATCGGTCAGATCGCTCAATCTCCATTTCGTGAAACTAGTTTTCCCCGCCTTTGGTCCATCGAGAGGAACCGTGTTGCCTAATCGCGGCGAATAAGGAGTATTTCTCATGCCAAACGGTGCTTCGGGGCCTCTTTCGGGCCGTCCTCTTGGGGTAATTGACCTCCATACCCATCCTTCATTGAAAATGATGCTGTTTAACAGGAAATTCTGGGGAAAACACGTCAAGCCAGCGGGCTTTTTCCCGCTCACCCTCCGAATGGACATTGATTCGCTTATCGAGGGCAATGTGAAGGCTTTTTTATGCACCGCCTATGTCCTGGAACGCGATTGGGCCACGGATGTCTGGCCGCTCAAGCTTTATAAACGCCTGAACTGCCGGTTGCGCCGCATTTTGGACAATCCCCCGGACCAGATGGCGAATGAATACCTCGATATTATGGAGCGCCAGGTTGAAGAAACTTGCAAGCGGCGCGGCATCGTCATCGAAATCGCCAAATCCTACGATCATATGCAGCGCATCATGGGCGAGGGTAAGATTGCTGTGCTCCATGCCCTCGAAGGAGCGCATCACCTCAACGGCAAGATCGAAAACCTCGACCACTTCCACCGGCGTGGCGTCTGCCAGATCATCGTGCCCCACATGTACCCCAACGAAGCCGGGCACTGTGTGAATGCCATCCCCACCAACCAATTCCTGCGCAAAATGGGGTGCTTCAAAGAACCCTTCGATGTCAACGCGGGCATCACCGAATGGGGCCGGGAATTGGTCACCCGTATGTTCGATCTTGGCATACTCGTTGATGTGACCCACGGCACGCTGCCTTTCCGCCGCGAGGTGCTCGAAATGGCGAAAGCCCATCCCAAGAAGCGCCCTGTAATCGTCTCGCATGCCGGACTCCATAAGTTCTGTCCTGCACCTCTCAATCCCAATGACGAAGAAATAAAAATGATCTCGGATACCGGCGGGGTCATCGGCATTATCGCCATGAGCCATTGGCTGGTGAAGCCCGAACGGCACGAATGCCTCGATATCGTATTGGCCAGCGTGGATCACCTGATCAACGTGGGCGGAGAAGACGTCGTCGCTTTTGGATCCGATTTTGACGGGTTCACCGGTGTCCCCAAAGAGTGGCGTTCCCCCAGCGATTATAACCGTGTCCGCGAAGCCCTGCTCCAGAAATACAGCGAGACCCAAGTCGAAAAATTCCTCGGTGGAAACGCGGATCGCGTCCTCCGTCTCGGCTGGAACAGCCCCAACTAACGCCCTGATCCGCCGGAATGGTGATCGGTCCGATCTGCCTCGAACAAAAGATTGGCGGTGCGGCACATGTCTCTCTTCGCCTTTGCCATTTCCCCCTGCCAGCCGCTACACTACTGCCGTTTTAATCGCTGATTACAAAGGAATACCCAATCATGATGACGTCGCGCGAACGTGTGTTGAAAACCCTGTCCTTTGAAGAAACAGATCGTGTCCCCATGGACCTGAGCGGCATGCTCTCCACCTCCATCAGTTGTTTTGCCTATCCGGGATTGGTGAAGGCGCTGGGACTCCCCGAGCGCCGTGTGCGCGTGTACGACACCGGGCAAATGCTCGCTCTGCCGGACCTCGATGTGCTCGATGCCTTGGATTGTGACGTTGTAACGGTCTTCCTGGACGCCACCAACGCCTTTGAACAGCCGGAACTCTGGCATCCCTACGATTTCAATGGACGCCTTGACGCCCTGGTGCTCAATCCGGGAATGTTCCAAACCCTGCCGGACGGCACCATCCTTCAACCTGAACAGGGGCGCAGCATGCCGCCGGCGTCCCATGTATTCGAGTCCGAACATGCGGGGCAACTTCTGGAACTTTCCGGCGATATTCCCAAACCGGACCTCAAGGCAATCAAGAATCATTTGGCGAACAATCCCCTTCGGGACGGCGAGATCAAACGCGCCGCGGCAATGTGCAGGCGCGTCCGGGAATCTTCAGATCGTGCTGTATTCTTTAATGGAATCGGTGCGGGAATTGGCATTGCCGCGCATACCGGCATCGCCATGTTCCCCATGCTCTGCCTCACCGAACCCGAGTTTGTGCTCGAACTTCACGACCTCATTGTTTCCGATGCCATTCATCGCGCCGGGGCGTTATTACCGGAAATCAAGGACTATATTGATGTCACTAATTGCAGTTCAGACGACTGGGGCACCCAAAACAGCACGGTCGCCGCACCCCAGATTTACCAGGACCTGTTTCTGCCTTTCTATCGCCGGTTCAACAATACGGTTCACCGTTTGGCCCCCAACGTCAAAACCTTCTTTCACTCCTGCGGCGCGATCTACGACATCATCGATCTCATTATTGACAGCGGGTTCGACGTGTTGAATCCGGTCCAATGGACCGCCGGCGGCCATTCCTATCAGGAATGGAAAGACAAGGCGCGCAATCGCATTGCCCTGTGGGGCGGTGGCGTTCACACCCAGGAAACCCTGCCTTTGGGCACCCCCGATCAAGTCATGCGCGAGGTGGACGAGATCGTCCGGTACATGAAGCGGGACGGCGGCTTCGTTTTTTGCGCCATCCATAACATCCTCGCGGAAATCGCCCCTGAAAACGTCATCGCCATGTACCGCGCCGCCGCCAGGGTAAAATTACCCACAGATTCCACAGATTTTCACAGATTAAACCACAATTTAAAATCTCGTTGTTTTCTATACTGCGTAGTTCTATCTTTTTACAGTCTAAAAACTTAACAGGGTAATAGCAGGTCACTTCTCGAGGAGGGACATTTTTATGGTTATATTTGTTTCCTGAACCAAGAAGTCCCGCCTGGAGATGGAACCTACTATTGCCGCTATTCTTGGGTGATTTTTCAAATCGATGCGGAAATTTGCGAATAAATATGGACGAGGGTAAGGAATCTGGGTTAATAGGGGAACAAAATCTGTGCAAATCTGTGCAATCTGTGGATAAAAAACGATCAGGCCGCCAATTCCGCCTTGCGCACCTTGCGGACAATAATCCACAAGCACAGCACGCACACCCCCGCGATATGCGCCAGCGACCATTTCCAATCCAGCTTAAAGAATACATGCGTGTCGTGGAAAAATTGCTGCCCCACCCGGTTGATCGCAATCGGGAGTGACAGGATCAGGTAGTTGCGGTTGTCCAGGACGCCCTGGAGGACCGTCGCCATGGCGGACATGGCCACGGGAATCATGACAATCACAATGGCCGCATAGTTCTGGCTGCGCAGCAAGGCCGAGGACGCCGGGATGCTCAAGGCCATGGGCAGCACGATTACCAGCGAGAATCCCATGATATCCCCCGGCCACA
>CAYXPO010000124.1:0-10161 GCA_964466925.1 uncultured Nitrospirales bacterium | reverse complement strand
GGATTGACTTCTTTGGCGAGGACGTGATCGGAACGGAGGCGGCCCAGTATTTCGAGGGGGATCAACAGGTGTATGAATCGGTGCAGCCGCTGTTCAACGGGAATGACGACGTGATTTATGTCGAGAGTTGGCAACGGCGCCGTGATGGCGAGAAACGGCTGCTGGCCTGGTGGTGCCGGGTGCTCAAGGATGAACATGGAACGGTGCGCGGCGCCTTATCCTCCGCGCGCGACATCACCGAGCACCTGCGTGCGGATGAAGAACGGAAGAAGCTGGAATCGCAATTGCGGCAGGCGCAGAAAATGGAGGCGGTGGGCCAGTTGGCGGGCGGCATCGCGCATGATTTCAACAACTTGCTGCAGGTGATCCTGGGGTACATGGACATCCTGCGGGAGGAACTCAGTCCGGAGTCGCCGGCGGGCCAGGCCATCAAGGAAGTGCAAGCGGCCGCCGAGCGGGCGGCCGAGTTAACCCGTCAGTTGCTCGCCTTCAGCCGGCGGCAGGTCATTCATCCCGTGCATGTGAATTTGAATGAATTGGTGCAGGGAATTGTGAAAATGATCCGCCGGGTCATCGGAGAACACATTGAACTCCAGTTCTTCCCCGGAGAGGCTTTGGGAACCGTCTGTGTGGACAAGGGCCAGTTCGAACAGGTGTTGATGAATCTGTGCGTGAATGCGCGCGATGCCATGCCCTCGGGCGGCACATTAACCATCGAAACCACCACCACCACCTTCGACAAAGAATACTGCCATGCACATCCTTGGGCCGTGGAAGGCTGCTACGAAGTACTGAACATCACGGACACCGGCCTTGGCATGGACGAGGCGACCCGCCAGCAGATTTTCGACCCCTTCTTCACCACAAAACCTCCCGGAGAAGGCACCGGGCTGGGCCTGGCCACCGTCTACGGCATCGTGAAACAACATAACGGATTCATCCATGTCTATTCCGAACCCGGCATGGGCACCACGTTCCGAATCTATATTCCCCGCGCCGGACAAGACGCAGCACCCTCCACCGAAGTGGGTGCCGTGGTTCCCGAGGGGGGAACGGAAACCATCCTTGTGGCGGAAGACGAGGAAACGGTCCGCAAGCTGGTGGGGCAAATGCTCACCAGCGCGGGATATACCGTGCTTCTGGCCCGCGACGGGGAAGAAGCCTTGCAGCTTTTTAATGAACATGCCGCGGACATAGATTTGGTGCTGCTTGATGTTATTATGCCCAAACTGGGCGGCGGGGAAGTGATGGAATGCATCCGCAGGCAAAGCCCGCGCATGCGTTTTCTCTTCAGCAGCGGCTACAGTGAAAGCGCCATTCACACCGGCTTTATCATGCACGAAGGACTGCGCCTGATTAAAAAGCCTTACGCCAAAAACGACTTGTTGAGCGCGGTCCGGGACGTTTTGGACGCGCCCATACAGGAGGAAGGGCGAGCAGGCCTGTAAGCCGGGTTCTGTCTAGGCCGCGCAACACACGGCCCGAGACGGCCATTCGTCTGGAACGCGCGTCACCGCGCGCCTCAAGCTTCCAACCCGGGAGCGGCGCGGGCCACGCCATCGCTCCCCTATTTGGAATTGCTCCAGGTGGGGTTTTGCAAGCCGCCGTGTCGCCACGGCGCTGGTGCGCTCTTACCGCGCCATTTCACCCTTGCCGGTCCCGCTTTGCGGCGGGACGTGGGCGGTGTATTTTCTGTTCCACTTTCCGTCGGGTCGCCCCGCCTTCGCGTTACGAAGCACCCTGCCCTGTGGAGCCCGGACTTTCCTCGATTCCGCCGAAGCGGAACCGCGGCCGTCCGGCCTGCTCGCCCACCCCAGTATACACCATCGCCACAGCCATATCACTGCCTTCGGCGCCACCCCCTGCACTTCTTCGCAGGCTTTCTGCGTTCGTGAGTTCCAGACATGAAAAAAATCCGCCCCCGGTGCTAATGGTGTTTTTCAACGCTGTTATCCGCCTCAAAATAGTATAGGGCCTATATTTGCTATAGGCCCTATGCCTCTCAGTAATGACTATTGACCCGTGGCGAATTCACACACCGGGACAGAAACCGTCTTCGCCTTCGGCGCAGGGATGATAGCCGCCGAAATTATAGAATTGAATCAGCCGCAACAACTCCGAAATGCTGATGCTCCAGTCCGCGGGCGCGTAATCGCTGGAATGGAAGGCGCACGCGGTGTCGCCGGGAGCGCCCGGCGCATATCCGTCTTCCCCTGCGGCGTCACAGTGGTATCCGCCGGAGTTGAACAACTGGATGACCCGGAGCAGTTCCGAAATGCCAATCCGCCCATTCTGGTCCTGATCCGCCTTGTGATAGGGACACTCGACAATCACCGTGCGGGTCACGGGCACGGCGGCATTGCCGGAAGGATCGCTGGCGGCATAGGTGACGGAATACGCACCCGCGCGCGAAGTGTCCACCGTGCTGGAAACCTGCAGGGAGGCGGTAATATTGCCCGCACAGGAATCCCACACCGTGGCGCCGGCATCCGTGTAATTTGTTCCACATGCCACCGTCACGGTGGCATCGCCCATGAGCGTAATCACGGGTACGTGCGTATCCACGATATGGAAAATCCGGGTCACCGGCGCGGATACATTTCCCGCCGCGTCCGTGGCCGTGGCGCTCACGGAATAATCCCCCGGCACGGCAAGATTCACCGTTCCGGTCACTTGAATCCGTCCGGACAGATCGCCGTCACAGGCGTCCAAAGCGGTCACACCGGCATCCGTGTATTGCGCGCCGCACTCCAGCGTCACTTCGGCGTCCCCCAACAACATGAGCGCGGGCGCCAGAGAATCCACCACTTCCACCGTGCGCGTCTTCGGCAGTGCCTGACTCCCCGCGCTGTCACTTGCCGTATACGTCACCGTGTATACGCCCGGAACCAGGGTGTTTACGGGATTATCCACCACAACCTGTGCCGAAATATCCCCGTCTTGAGCATCATAGGCGTTGGCGCCTTCATCCACATACTCGGCATGGCATTCCACCGTGACCGGATTGGCGCCCAACACTGTGATTTCCGGAGGGGTGTTCTCTTCGCCCTCGCCTTCCACCGCGCCTTCCACAGTACCTTCGCCCTCGCCTTCCGCTGTACCTTCGCCTTCCAAATCCGGGAAACAGGGGAGCCCGCAGCCGCCGCCATTGAGGGTTGTGGCGGGATCCAGCGCCGCCAGCACATACCCTAACGCATCACCACCAGCCGCGTTATACTCGGCAAAATTGCACACTCCGTCCAAGTCGGCATCACCCGCCGCCCCCAGGTATTGCGCGGCGCTCCGATCCACCTCCGAGAGACTGGCGGAAACGCCGGCCTGCGACAGAATACCCAGCATGGCCGTAATCATCGCGGGGCTGCCATCGGTCGCCACCCCGGTAAACAAGGTCTGGAAGGTTTCCTTGGAGAGGATGGTGAATAGACCCGTATTCGCGGCGTCCAGCCATCCCTGCACGGTGATGCTGTTGGCGTCCCATGCCGCGCGCACACAGCAAAACGTGGATACACTGGGATTGTTCAGAATAAAATCCAGCAACTTCACCTGCGTCACGTCCACCATGCCATTTTGATCCGTGTCACACAGATCGGGATTGCACGTGAATTGGGGGGTCGAAAACAGGGCGGTCAAGGCGGCGGCCACACCGGCATTCAGTGCCACGCCATCACATGGAATCTCGCAGGCCACCGGGCAAGGCTCCTCTTCACCCTCCCCTTCAAGCGAACCTTCCCCTTCGCCTTCCTCTTCCGCGAAAAGGGTCAAGGAATCATTGTTAAAGGCAAGATCGATCGGCCCCTGATACACCTGCCAGGGGATGTCCAACACCGGGTAATCCCAGCGCGAACCCAAAATACTGATGAAAACCGTGGGAATGGCGTGAACCACCACATCCCAGGTAAAGTTCTCGTTATACGCCATGTAGGTCTGGTAGGGGTTCACGGAGAGGTCCACCGGCAATTGCTGGCCTTCCGAGGTAAAGACGATTCCGTCGCTGGCGGTCATGTTATCGCAGCCCAAGGAGCCGTCTATTTGGAATGACGCTTTCAAGGTGACCCCGCCGTTCAGAAACGATTTCAGCCAATCCGGCCAATTAAATTGACCAATAATAAGATCGATTAGATCAAAATCATATATCTTAACCGGATCGGTGGTTTGGGATAAGGAGGACGTGCTGTCGAGCAGGTAAGTGTCAAAGGTCGTGGCCTGATTGGCAAGGAGGTCCACATTCACGAACGGGACATCCACTATAAACGGCTGTATCTGGAATCCAAAAAGGTTGTAGTTGATATTGATGGCGACTTTCATCCCAATCAGAACACCCAAGGCATAATCCCATTGCCCGGAAGCCGCGCCCGGCGACAGTTGATTGTGTTCCAAGACATACTGTCCCGCCACATCGGCATTCACATTGGCGGCGGCGGTAAAATTCAACCGAACCTGTATGGTCGAAGCGCCGGGTTCTTCCCCTCCGCCCGGCCACCAGCCCGAATCCCAACCCAGATCGACTTTGGAATAGTGCGCGGAAAAGGACACGTCATCGCTGCTTGACTTAAACGGTTGCGCCATCGCGCTTGCCATGAAAACCACCCCGATCAGGACAAGCAACCCTATACTTTTGCCGAAAACGCTATTACTACCCATACATCCTCCTTAATTACCATCGAAATAAAACAACCCACCCCTTTATTTATACCACAAACCTGCCCAAAATGTGTAATCTGGCCATATCTCGAATTCAGAAGGCGGGAAACGGCTATATTGGAATCTTGGCAAGATGAATGAAATACGGTAAGAACGCCTGAAGCAAAGCGCCTTCAGGGCCCCTATTCCTTAATCTATTTCACGGAGCACCGAAGCATTGGAAAAGGCCATCCGCCGGGCCAGACGATATTGCCGCCGGAAGCGGTAGACGCCCGTCAGGCCGAGCAGACCGGTAAAAAGATACAGGAACAGTGTTACGGACACATAGGCGGTATAGATTGGATTTTCCGGATTCAGCGGAGTTTGAAGCGGCTCGGGGGAACCGCCGGCGGGAATCGCCCAAAACATATAGAGGGTGGACAGCATTTGGCTGCCATAAAACATCGCCACCCCCACCGCCAAGGAAAACCCCGTGAGGGCGCGAACATCCGAAGGGATATCGGAATAGCGCTGCCGAAGCATGGCGATACAGGCCAAGACAAGCACCAGCAGGAACAGGAGGGTGTCAAAAAAGTTCTTTACCGCCCAGTTGCCCACGAGATCGGCCATAGACGAGGCGGCGATGAGCAGATACAGCCAGAACAGAAATTCATGGATTCGGGCGGAACCATGGGCAACCGGAGGCCGTTGTGCTTGCGTACACGCCGGAAGGGCGTGGGCGGCCAGTTTCAGCGAAGCCGCCGCTGTTTGTTCTGAGCGCAGGCCTTGGACTGCCTGGATTTGTGGAATCACGAGAGCAAGGGTTCGTTGGGCGGTGCGCCAGCGGGACAGACAGGGCAGGGATTCCCGGTGGACCGCAGTAACTACTTCGGTTGTGCAAACCGGGCCCAAGAGCACATTCACCACCAAGCCCACCCCCCAACCCGCCGAGACCAGGATGAGCAGCAGTTCCTCGCCATTTGACAAGGGAAGGAAAGAAGGGGAAAGAAAGAACAAGCCCACGGAAAAGGCCATGAGAAGAACAAGTATACCGTTAACCATGCCGCCTTCCGGGGTGCGTTTCACCACAAGGGCTTGAATATCGGCGAAATAGAAGCGATGCAGGGTTTCCGAGAAAAAGCGCCGCCGCAAGAGCAGCAGATGATCGGCCCCGGCGTAGAGGCGGGTGCGCTCCACCACTGCGCAGAGTCCGAAGGTGAAGACAAGTTCAAACAGATATACCAGGCCGAAACAGGGTCTTGACCGGCCGGGTAACCGTTTGTAGGCTGTTGCGGTGTTTGGCATGTCTTCAAAATTCCGTGAATATATTGCCGAGGAACACCATCCCGGCCACAACCCAAACAAACAGTTGCGCCGAGGACAAAATAAACACCAAAACGGTCCAGCCCCTGAGAAACCCCAAGGGGTGGGCCGTGTCCTTGCGAAAGCGCAGGGCCAGATACGCCGCGGCGGGGGCGGTGACAAAGGCCGGGAAAATCAGGAAGGCCAGGGAGAATCCCAAGGCAATTTCCGTGGCCCATGGCAATACGAAAAGCAACAGGGGAAGCACCAGCATGAACGGAATGCAGGCCACCCCCAGGGCCAACAGGTCATAACGTATGCAGGAAGCCTGGAACTCGGGAAACGCGCCCGTGCGAATCCCGTGTTCAAGACACGAAGAACAGAAGTGCGTGCCGCGCACGTCCATGGCGCATAACGCGCACAAAAACCGGCCACAGGCGGCACAGGCGGTTTCCGCGCGCTGGCCGCCATGATGGAAACACGCCGCCTCCGGCTCTTCCCGCACCGGTTGCCCATACCCGGCCTGGAATTCACCGGTAAAGGCCGCCGGAAACACCGCGGAAATAAAGGAGGCGCGGCAATGGGGGCAGAGACGGGGAGACGCGGCATATTCCGCTTCCCCGCCCACCGGCCCGCCGCATCGCGGGCACGCCGTTTCCGTTTCGAGCACAGACTCGGTACTCAAGCAACCAGCTTCTTTTACACACAGCACGCGTGTGTCACAAAAAAAGTCATGCAGCGCGCGGCGCTGTCCCTCAAACGCCACAATAACATATCCAAGATAGAACACCACCCCGCTCACCAATTCTCCCGCGGCGCGGCCCAGCGCGCGGGGATAGGAGACCCGTGAACCATCCGCCAAAACGACCCGTAATCCGCAGGCCATCTTTCCGGGCGTGGCGCCGAAGCGCCCGATGAACCACGTGTTGTAGGCGATTAAAATTACCAGGGTCATCATTCCCATGAAAGCCGACAGGGCAATGAACAACAAATCATCGGCCTTTACTGAAACCGTGCTCATCAGGGCGGTTTGCAGCGCGGTTTGAAACACCCCCACAATCACCCAGTCTATCACCTTGGCGCACACCCGGATGCCAAATCCCGCATAAGGCGCGGTCAGCGGATACACCGTGCCTTGACGGACCCGCTGGAAAAACACCGGCTTGCATGCCCCGCAGACATAAACGGGGCCAAAGGGGATCACCTGATCCGCCGGGAAACATTGTCCGCACTCCACGCACCGTTCCAGGGGGATTGCCTTCCGGGGCGGCGATTCCACCGGTGGCAGGACGCCGAACCGTGTCCAATCCGGCAGATCGGGATTCCATACGAAGGTTTCCGGCCGTACGATGCATTCCGCCACAAGCCGTTGAAATTCATCCTCCGCCACCGGGCCCATACGTTCCCGGCCTTGTACGTAATACCACTCCACGTATAATCCTTAGCAGTGCTGTGTGTGCTCCATGAGAGTGGCCTGCCGGGAGGGTGAAAGTCAAATGATCCCCGAAGAAAAAAGTTTGCATGCGCCTGCGCAAGAATGGCGTTATTTGTTCTTCTCAGCTGGAATGTGCTACAGTGTGTTTCCAATCTATTTTGCGGCGGCTGTGTATTCCCCAACAATATAAGGTTGATACTCTTTACTATGGCTACTACAAGCCCCATGGCGGCGCCGGCCTCGATTGAGGAAACCCTGGCTTCCATGCGCCGGAAGCTCAAAGGGATTGTGCCGGACTTTGAAATTCAAGCAAAAGCGGAACTGGCGCACGAAATAAACCTGCTTAAAAAAGAACGGAACGCGGTGATCCTGGGCCACAATTACATGGAGCCCGCCCTGTATCATTCCGTGCCGGACCATACGGGCGACTCCCTGCAATTGTCGGTCATCGCCTCGAAAACGCCGGCGGACATCATTGTTTTCTGCGGGGTGTGGTTCATGGGCGAAACCGCCAAGGTGCTGAACCCCGCGAAGACCGTACTGGTGCCTTCGGAACATGCGGGCTGCTCGCTGGCCGAAGGGATACGCGCTGAAGATGTCCGCGCCCTCCGCGAACGGTTCCCCGGCGCGCCCGTGGTCAGCTATGTCAACACCTATGCGGTGGTCAAAGCCGAATCCGATTACTGCTGCACCTCCGGCAACGCCGACAAGGTGCTGAAATACCTTTTTGACCAAGGCCACAAGCGCGTCATTTTCCTCCCGGACGAATACCTGGCGAAAAACACCGCCGCGCAACTCGGCGTGTCCTTCATACCCGGAAACGTCCCCGATAGCGTCACCGTGCCGGACAACGATCCCGCCGTGATCGGATGGAACGTGCGTTGTGAAGTGCACGAGTTGTTCACCGTGCAGGACGTGGAAAACATCCGCCGCCAATACCCCGATGTCGTGATCATCGCGCACCCGGAATGCCATCCCGATGTCATCGCCCGGGTGGACGTAGCCGGCAGCACGAAAACCATGATTGACTACATCAAGTCCGTCGAGGCCCCGCGCTACGCCCTGCTGACGGAATGCACCATGGGCGACAACGTGGCCGCGGAGTTTCCCGGCAAAGAAGTGGTGCGCGCGTGCAGCCTGCGGTGCAAGCACATGAATCAAATCACGCTGGAAGATACGCTCGAAGCCTTGAAAAAGACCCAATTCAAGGTGGAACTGGCGCCCGGGGTGATTGAACGCGCCAAGCAACCCATAGACCGTATGATCCAAATCCGCTAACACCTGTGCAGGAGGAATGGCATGCTGTATTTCAAAACCTCGCAGTTTGTCCCCGGCAAAGGCGACGCCTGGACCTACTATGAATGCGATGCCGAAAAGAAAGTGTTGCGCCAGCTCACCCATATTCCGGGGTCCGGCGAGTTGACCCGCGTTCCCGACCCGATTGTCAAGCGTCTGGTGCGCCCGGACCTTGTCCAGGAGGCTTCAGAAGCGGAATTCAAGCAACTCTGGGGTGAAGAGTAAGGAGTAGTTTTCGTGCCGTTTATCATTCGCAGTCCCTACAACGACAATCACGCCCCATGGTTAAGGGGAAATCTGCACACCCACACCACCAACAGCGACGGGAACCTTTCGCCGCAGGAAACCATCAACGCCTACCGCGCCCTCGGCTATGATTTCCTCATGATCACCGATCACGACAAATTCACCGACCCCGCCGGTCTCGACGCAAAAGGCATGTCACTGATCCCCGGATGTGAAATCACCGCCAACGGACCCCACCTTCTCCATGTGAACGCCCACACCGCCCTGGAACCCATTGAAAACCGCCAGCAAATACTTGATGCGATTAACAGCAACGGCGGTTTTCCCATCATGAATCATCCCAACTGGCTTGAGGACTTCAACCACTGCGACCACAAATTCCTCGAAACCTGGCAGGGCTACGCCGGCATCGAAATCTATAACGGTGTCTGCCGCCGCGCGGAAGGAAGCCCCTTGGCCACAGACCGATGGGACCGCCTCCTCAGCGCCGGAAGACAGGTCTGGGGGTTCGCCAACGACGACAATCACAAAGACCAGGACCGCGGTGTTGCCTGGAACATGGTACAATCCGAATCCCGCGAACCGGAAGCCATCGTGCGCGCCCTGCGCCAGGGCCGGTTCTACGCCAGCACCGGCGTCGTGATTGAATCCATCCACGTCAACGGCAATACCCTCGAAATTGTTACCACCAATGCGTATCGCCACTACATTTGCGTCAAGCACGGGCGCGTCCCCGCCATCATAGACGGCCCCGTCCTGCGCTACACCGTTCCCGATGATTTCCCCTACCCCTATTTCCGCGTCGAATGCTGGGGCGCCGGCGACGCCATGGCTTGGACCCAGCCCTTTCTCCTCGGAAACGCATAACTTTTTATCATTTCATGTCATTTCATGTCTTTCGTGGCTGATGATCACTTTTCTTTTTTACCACGAAATAAGCGAAACACACGAAACGTTTTCTGGATGAAACGGATTCATCGGCTTTGCAGGGCTGGAAATGATTGCCTTTTAATGGAACAGGCAATGTTATGGTGCAGGCATTTTTTTGAAACATGATTAAGCATCCCGGCGGATGACAACAAAAAAGATTTGATTCCGTCGCGGGGGGGGTATACTGCCGCAAACCCACAAAACGGATGGGCGGGTGAGGCACCGGAGACTGTCTGAGAAATACATACAGTCGCGTAGCGATGTTTGGCAATAGCCCAGGACGCCAGTCCTGGGAGAAGGATTGTCACCTAGCATATGAAGTCCCATAGGGA
>CAYXPO010000123.1:0-10189 GCA_964466925.1 uncultured Nitrospirales bacterium | reverse complement strand
GCAATATTTCATTATAGAGGTGGTCTTTCAACGTCATCTTCGGTTCCTTATCCGGAGAGTGTACATGCTTTTCATCCTTTTGGTCCACCTGCTCTTGCGCGGTGAACGCGCCTGGCGTGCCCGTGTGGGCTCCGATAACGCCGTTGGGCTGTTAATACTGATTAAACAGAGGAAATCCAGGTAAGAATTCCTGATAATCTGAGGATTTGGGGTTGCAGGGAAAAGAAGAACATTGACCTATTGGGTATAATTTGGTATAAATTTAATTAACGAGGTAATAGTTTCCGTGTTTGATAAACGGTATATAACCGTCATGATGGCCGTAGTGTTTGGCGTGAGTACGCTCTACGGCGCTTCTGCATCCCTTTCCCGAACCGGCGATATCAATAACGACAACCGGGTGGATGTCTTGGATATTCAGACCATTGCCGCCTCGTTGCTGGCCTCGATGGATTCAACGGTGGCGGATGTCAATGGGGATGGCTCTGTGGATGTCCTTGATTTCCAACGGTTAATGGCCCAAACCGAGCGCACGGGCTCCTGTCCGGAACGGCCGGTGAAACTGAAGACAGAAGGGATTTTATGCGGCGCATCGAATCTTCTTCCGTTCATTCCCCTGGCGCGGCGGGGCGCGGAGATTCCCGCCGCAACGGATGTGAAACCGGGTGCTTCCCACTTCGGTGATAATGAATTTTTATTGACGCGATTACCGCGCTGTGAACGGTATCTCACGGGATGTTCTCCCAATTCCCCTCCGGCGACAGCATGAATAATGCGCAGGAAATGGATGTTGTTGTTGGAAAATGGTGTGTGTGTACTGTAGGGACCAAGCCATGACAAAACCGAGGATTCAGGAAGAGCCAATGTTTCCGGCGTCTCCGGTTTTGCGCAAAGGGAATGAACCGTGAGCTTTTTGAAAGAACATTCCATCCCATACGCGCTGCTGTTGTTGTTTTTGGACAGCGTGTGCATTCTGCTGGCCACCGCCTTGGCCACCGTGTTAGGTCGGGACCCGTCCTCCGCCCTGAGCCTGGAAGGGTATATGGGGCGGCATTTGGTGTATACCTTCGCATTTTTTATCACCTGGTTTTGGGTGGGGCTCTCCATGCATTTGTTCCGGGCGGGCCACAAAGACGATCTCTTCTTTCAGTTGTCCGGGGTGGCCAAAGCCGGATTGATTGCCATTGCCTTCAGCGGCCTAGTCTCCCTCTATTGGAATCCCTTTATTGCGGACACGAAGGTCCTGACCTATTTCGGCGTGTTTTCCATCGCCGGCATTGCCGCCTACCGCGCCCTGTTGTGCCTGTGCTTCTGGGGCGTGCGCCAATGGGGGCTGAACATCCGGTACATCGTGGTGGTGGGGGCGAACGAACGCACCGTCCGCCTCATGCGTTCCCTCCTGCGCCATCCCCGCATGGGCTATCATATTATCGGCGTGCTCGATGATGATATCGGGCGCATGAAAATGCTCCGGGAATTTGAGCATCGCGTTCCCTACCTGGGCGGGTTCAAAGACCTGGAAAAGGTGCTGGTGAACAATATCGTGGATGAAGTGCATATCTGCCTGCCCGTCCGCTCCTGTTACGAATTGATTCAAAGCATGGCGCACTATTGCGTGGGGCTGGGCATCGCCGTGCGCATGGTGGCGGACCTGTTCCCCCTGCGCATCGCCACCAGCCGCCTGCACCACATCGAGAACATCCCCATGCTTTCGCTGTCCACCGCTCCCGACAGCGGCGTTCAAATAGCCCTGAAACGGATGATGGATGTGTTTGCCTCCCTGGTGCTGTTGGTGCTCTTCGCCCCCTTGTTCTGCATTGTGGGCATTTGCATCAAACTGGATTCCCCCGGCCCCGTGTTTTTCGCCCAGGACCGTGTGGGCCTGAATCAACGGCGCTTCCGCATGATAAAATTCCGCTCGATGGTGTCCAACGCGGAAGCCTTGCGCAAGGAACTCGAAGAGTTCAATGAGGCGGACGGCCCCGTCTTCAAAATCAAGAACGATCCCCGTGTAACGCGCGTGGGCCGGTTTATCCGGAAATACAGCATTGATGAGTTGCCGCAACTGATAAACGTTTTGAGAGGGGAAATGAGCCTTGTCGGGCCGCGCCCCCTGCCGCAGGATGAAATTGAAAAACAGTCCTGGGATCAGCGCCGCCGGTTAAGCGTGAAACCCGGCATGACCGGCCTTTGGCAGGTGAGCGGACGCAGCGACCTGAAATTCCAGGAATGGGTTGACCTTGATCTGCAGTACATTGATACATGGTCCATCGTTCAGGATTTTTTGATTCTGCTGAGAACCTTCAGTGCCGTGTTTCAAGCCCGCGGCGCGGCCTGATCAGTATCCCGGAAGTACTTCAGGGAAGGGCGGCGCTGTTTACAGGTAGCCCATCGCGCGGAGTTGATCCACCTTGTCTTGACCGGGCATATCGGTTTCCGTGGGCGCCGCGAAGGTTGAAGGAAAGGATGCCAGCCACGTTTCCATCCGCTTCAGCAATTCCCGCACCCGTTCGGGATGCCGTGCGCTGAGTTCCGTGGTCTCATTCGGATCATTGTGCAAATCGAACAAGGCTGTTTCCTGGGTCCCCGCTTTTTGGATGAGCTTCCAATCCCCCGAGATGATGGCCCGCAATGGATTGGGGTAGGCGCGGTTGCTCGTGCCTTGGGCAAAGATATCCGGCGGGGGCGCGTAGGGTGTTGTGCCGAGAAGCGCACGGGCAACACTGGTTCCCTTCCATTCGGCGAGCGGGGGGGTACCCGTCAGTTCGGCCAGCGTGGGTATCAAATCAAGGGCGGTGGCGGGCTCCGCGATATGCCGGGGCTGAATCCCAGGACCGGCAAGGATGAGGGGCACCCGGAGCAGTTCTTGAAATACACTATGACCGTGCCCCCAGTTTCCATGTTCCCAAAACTCCTCCCCGTGATCCGACGTGAAACAGATATACGTGGACTCCCGGAGTCCCAAGGCCTCAAGTTGATTCAGCATCCGGCCCAGCAATTCGTCCACGTACCGTATCTCGCCTTCATACAGGGATTTCACATAGGCTTGCCCGGCGGCATCAAGCGAAAATCCCGGCCCTTGCTTGGGAATATTCCACCGTTCTCCCCCGTCATATGGATAGAAAAACGGCCACGGCCCGTTCTCCTTGCCGCGAAACCGCCGGGGCGGATCATACGGGGCGTGTGGATCAATGTAATGCGTCCACAGGAAAAAGGGTTTGGAACAGGTGCGCGCGAGATACGCCCGCGAATAATTCGCCATGTCTTCGCAGGCATTGTGCGGGCGCAGCCCGTCCAGCGCGGGACACCACGCGGTCAGGAGTTCCTGAAGGAAAGGCAGATGCCGGAACAACCCTTCTTGCGTCAGGAGGATCGGATGCGCGTTCGCGCGGGTGTCGAACCCGTTCATGATGCCGGGGATGGACCATAGCAGCGCATTGGAGGTTATGGCGCCGGTGGCATAACCCCGCTTTTTCAACAATTCCGCCAGCGCGGGGTGGGTGGGCGCCAGACCGTACTGCCAGATTTGCGTGAGCCAGTGTCGCCCGTCAATGTTGGGCGTTAACCCGGTGGGATACTCCGAGGCAAACAGGCCCGTCATCGAAGGAAGCGTCCAAGGGGCCAAGGCGTACGCCTTATCGAATACCACTCCTTCCCGGGCCAGCCGTTCGAGATTGGGCGCGGGCACGGTCCCGCCGTACAGGCGCAGAGCATCCGCGCGCAAGGCATCGGAAACAATCAACACCAGATTGGGCCGCTGTGCATCGGGCCGGTGAAATCGCGCCACGGTGAAGGTGGCGTCAAGCGCCTGCGGCAGCAGGATAATGGCAACGGCATAGACCACGCGCGCGGACCGTGTGTACAGCCACACCCCGATGCCCGGAAGCCCCGCCAGAAGCATCCAGAGCAGGGGCGCGGAGGTGATGTAGACATTTCGGTTTTCATTAAAGAGGAAAAAATCGCATGTGGCTAAAAGGGCGGAAATGCCCGCCAGAAGGACTCCGCCCGCCAGAAGGGAGACATCCGCCGCGGTGAAACGCCGAGTGGCGGGCAACAGGAAAAGCGCCCCGGTGAAAACCAACACGCCCGCAGCCACGAGGACATCGTCGAACGTGGGGGTGACTTCACGATGGAGGCTCAGCAACACCCACAAGGCGATTCCGCCCATGAATGCGCCGAAGGGCAGCGAAAACGATTTGGGCGCCCGCAGGCGTATAAGCCGTTGCACGGCATAAATGACAATCAACAAAAACAGCAGGTAGAGAACCCATCCGGAGAACAGGCCCAGATAATCCTGCCAGGAGGTCCCGCTCCACTGGGAGGAACGGCATGCCTTGATCATCTCCAGCAGAATGAAAAAAAAGGCCAAGGCGGACGCGGCGGACACGGCGTCCCGTAATGTTTGCGGTATGTTCTTCAACCGGTTTCCTTTGTTTGCTTCTGTTTCATCCAGGAAACGCTACACCACTTCTTTCAGGGTTTTCAAAATGCGGGAATTCAGCTTCCCGGCCGCAGTACATGTTCCTCTTCACTTTTGATATGATGAAGGAAGACAGAAGGGAGTTGGATATGAAAAGGCGGTATAGGCAAGCGTCCCTGGGATGTGTGATGGCATTAGCGTGGGCAATGCTTTGCGTCAGTGCCGCGGGGGAAGAGCCGCTGCGCACGATGCGCTATACCGCGCGCTCCGCCGGTGAAGCCGCGGATTGGCAGCAGGACCTGCGAACCCAATTGTTCGGACTGTTGCACCTGCGGGACTTGGCGGGGAAATCGGAGTCCCTGCCCTTGGAGGTTGTGCTTGGGGAGAAGGAGGAACGCCCGGGGTATGTTTTACAGGAACTGGAATTGCGTGCCACGCCCGGGCGCACGTTCAAGGCGATGCTGGCCAAACCCGCCCACCTGACCGCCCCGGCCCCCGCGGTGGTATGCATTCACGGTCATGGTGGAAGCCGCCACACCCCGTTCATCTGCGCGGAAAAGATATACCAATGTTTTGGCGAAGCCCTGGCCCGGAAAGGGTATGTGGTGATTTCCACCGATGTGGGGCGGCATGAGGCCCAAGAACCCGGGCGCACCGTGATGGGGGAACGGTTATGGAACCTCATGCGGTGCGTGGACTACCTCGTTTCGCTCCCCGAAGTGGATGCGAAGCGCGTGGGTTGCGCCGGCTTGTCCCTTGGCGGCGAAATGGCCATGTGGCTCGGCGCCATGGACCCGCGAATCGCCGCCACTGTCAGCGCCGGTTTCCTCACCCGCATGGACCAGATGGAAAAGAATCACTGCCTGTGCTGGAAGTTTGACGGGTTGCGCGCCCTGGTGGATTTCCCCGATATCTACTCCTTGATTGCGCCGCGCGCCCTCCAATGCCAAAACGGGAGGAAAGAACCCAAGACCCAGTTCACCGTGCCCCTCGCCCAAGACGCCATGCAGGAGATTTCGTTAATCTATAGGGACTATGGAGCGCCGCGGAAGGCGGAGCTTCATGTGCATGACGGGGGGCATGAAATTGATCTGGAGGCGCTGCTGTCGTTTTTCGATAGGCAGCTTCGCTGAGGGTTCTGCTTGTTTGCACTGAATTTTTCCACGGGATGCCCTGTATGAAATAACGAGCGGAAAGCTCAGGGAACATGGTGGTTCATGAACCGCCAAGGAGGTTCCGTTGGTGGAGAATGTCCTGTTCAAAGTGGTGGATGTCCGGAAACAGTATCAAATGGGCGAGGTAATGGTGCCCGCCCTGCGCGATATTTCTCTCGAAGTCCGGGAGGGGGAGTTCTTGGTGGTTTTGGGGCCAAGCGGTTCGGGCAAGAGCACCCTGCTCAATATTCTGGGCGGTTTGGACGCCCCCACTTCCGGGAAGGTGTTGTTTCGCCAGGAAGCGCTGGACCAATACTCCGAATTTCAGCGCACGCAATACCGGCGCCACCATATTGGCTTCGTGTTTCAGTTTTACAACCTGATGCCCAACCTCACCGCGGAGGAAAACGTGGAAATGGCCGCGGAAATTTGCAACAAGGCCATCAAAGCCGCTGACGCCCTGCGGCTGGTGAACCTGGCGGAGCGCGGCAGGCACTTTCCCTCCCAGCTTTCCGGGGGCGAGCAGCAGCGCGTGGCCATTGCGCGCGCCGTTGCCAAACAGCCCGAGGTGTTGTTGTGCGACGAGCCCACCGGCGCCCTGGACTTTGAAACCGGAAAAATCGTGCTGCAAGTATTGGACGACATCAATGCTTCGTTGGGCACCACGGTGATCGTGATCACGCACAATGCCGTGATTGGCGATATGGCCCACCGCGTGATTCACATGAAGGACGGAGGCATTCACGAGATCAAGGAAAACCGCGGGCGCAAGCGGGCGGACCATCTGGAATGGTAAGCCCCGGCGAACGTTCCTGTGAGCGGAAACGATGACGATTCTCCATAAGAAACTGGCGCGTACCATAAAGAGGTCGTGGGGCCAGGCTTTGGCCACCGCGATTGTGGTGTTGTGCGGAACCGCCGGGTATCTCTGTTTGGCTTCCGTCCACAAAAATCTGCTGCTCACCCGTGACACCTATTACGCCCAGTACCGTTTCGCCGATTTTGAGATATGCCTCGAACGCGCCCCGGCGCGGGCCGCCGGCAAACTGGAAACCATCAACGGCGTGCGGCAGGTGCGCGGGCGCATTGTCAAAGATGTGAACGTGGACATCGAGAACGTGGACGAACCCCGCACGGGCCGCCTGATTTCCATGCCCGCCCGGCACGACCCGATCCTGAATGACGTCTGTCTCACCAGCGGACGCTATTTTTCGCCGGAGGTGAAAAATGAGGTGATTCTTTCGGATCGTTTCGCCAAAGAGAACCATTTGGCCCCCGGTTCCACCCTCCAAATTTCCGTGGACAACAAGAAGCACCGCCTGCGGGTGGTGGGCCTCGGCCTTTCTCCGGAATATGTGTACATGCTGCGCAACGTGCAGGAACTGATCCCGGACCCCAAGCGCTTCGGCATTTTGTGGGTGCCGGAGGATTTCGCCGAGTCGGCCCTGTCCATGGACGGGGCCTGCAACAATCTGATCGGCGCCGTGGACCATCCGAACCGGCTGGATCAGGTGCTGGATGACGCCGAGACGCTCTTGAAACCGTATGGCGTCTTTGCCAAAACCAAGCGTGAACATCAACTCTCGCACCGGTTCCTCGCGGAGGAGATCGCCGGGCTGAAGGTATCCGCCAACACCCTGCCCGTCATTTTTTTGGCGATGGCCTCCATGATCCTGCTCATCTTGCTGAACCGCATGGTGCGCAACGAGCGCACGGAGATAGGCCTCCTCAAGGCGTTCGGCTACAGTAACGCCGCCATTGCGGGGTACTACCTGAAGTATGCATTCGTGTTGACGCTGGCGGGATGCGCGGGCGGATTTCTGGCGGGGCTGTGGCTGGCCGGCGGCCTCATTCGGATTTACATAGACTTCTATCACTTCCCCCTGCTCGTGACCCGCATCTATCCCGAGGTGGTCTTCCGCTCAATGGGCCTCGCGTTTCTTGCCGCCCTGCTTGGCGCGCTCTCCGCCGTGCGCCGCGTGGTGGCGATTCAGCCCGCCGAATCCATGCGCGCGGAAGCGCCCCGCTACGCCCGCCGCATCTGGCTCGAACGTTTCACCGCCCTTTGGAAACGATTGTCCTTCTCCTCAAAGATGATCACGCGCAACGCCGCGCGCAATGCCTTCCGGGCCATGCTCAACATCATGGGCGTCATGGTGGCCACGGGTATTCTCATCATGGGCTTTTTCACCCTCGATTCCCTGGATTACATGCTCAAGTTTCAGTTTCGGGAAGTGCAGCGGGAAGACGTGCGGACCGGTTTCCCCATCGAGCGGGGAAAAGCCGCGTACCATGAAGCCTGCCGCTTCGATCATGTCCGCTACGCCGAACCCATGTTGCAGTATCCCGTGGAACTCCGCGCGGGCTGGCGGAAACGGGAGGTGGTGACGGAAGGCCTGCCCCGGAATGGGCAGTTGCGCCGGTTGCTGGATGACCGCGGGAATGTGGTGGACATCGGCGAGGGCGGATTGATTTTATCGGACAAGCTGGCGGAATGCCTGTATGTTCAGCCGGGGGACGAAGTGATGCTCAAGCCGTTGATGGGCAAAGTGACCCGCGAACAGCGGGTGCGCGTGTCGAAAACGGTCCGGCAATATCTGGGCATGTCCGCGTATATGAACATTGAGTGCCTCAGCCGGCTGTTGGACGAGCCCTTCGCGATGAATGCGGCGTTGATGCGCGTGGACGCTGGACAGGAACGTTCGTTGAACAAACAATTAAAAGATATTCCCGGCATTTCCTCCGTGGAAATCAAAAAGGACTCGCTCGCCGCCCTGATGCAGACCTTTGTCAAGAGCATGGCCACCACCAACACCATCCTGGTGCTGTTTGCCGGGGCCATTGCCTGTTCGTTGATCTATAATCTGACCACCGTATCCTTGGCGGAGCGCCAGCGGGAATTGGCCTCGCTGCGCGTGCTGGGATTCTCCGCGGAGGAAGTCGGGCGGATCGTGTACCATGAAAATTTTCTGTTGGGCGGCATCGGATTGCTGCTCGGGATACCCTTCGGCATGACGGTGTGTCTCTGGCTGGTCCACTTGTATGATACCGAACTTTACCGCCTGCCCTACCGCATCGAACCGCGAACCTTGCTGATATCGTGCATTCTGATAGCATTGTTTATTACCCTGTCAAATTTCATGGTGCGCCGGAAAATCAATGCACTCGACGTAATTGAGGCCTTGAAGGCGCGCGAGTAAAACGGGAGGACCGTATGAAGAAGTGGCTTATCCGGGCCGTGGCGGTCTGTGTCGTTTTGGCCGGGGCCGCCTATGTGTGGCGCGGCAAATCGGTGCTGGTGGAAACCGCCCCGGTGACGCAACAGGATGTGCGGGAATATATCGCCGAGGATGGCAAAACGCGTCTCTCCAGGGAATACCTGGTGGACGTGCCTGTCGCCGGGCGTGTGGGGCGCATCGCTTTGAACGAGGGGGACACCGTGAACGAGGGCGATTGCATTGCCACGGTGGACGCCTTTGCGCTCAAACAGCAGATTGCCGCCTCTGAAGCATTGTGCAACCAGGCCCGCGCCCAAATGACCGGGGTGGACAAGGCCAAACCGAAACCCGAGGACCTTGCCGCGGCCGAGGCCCGGGTGCAGGAATTGCGTGAGAGCGTGGCCGCCGTGGCGCGGGAACGGTCCGTGGCGGAAATCAATCGGGAGAATGCCCGGAAAGAATTCGACCGGCTGCGCGCCTTGCGGGAACAGGGCGCGGCGAGCCAGTCCGCGCTGGACGCGGCGGAACGCGCCTACAAGAGCCTCCAGGAAGAAGTGCAGCGGGCGGCCCTGGCGGAGAAGGCGGCGGCGAAGGCCTGTGAGGCCGCCGAATTGGCTGCGCGCAGCCTCAAAGCGTCTGTGGAAGACAATGAATACATGCGCGCGGTGTATGCCGCGGAACTGGAACGGCTGGCCGCCGAAACCAAAGCCGTCGAGCACGATGTGCGGCTGGCGTCGGTGACGGCCCCCGTGACGGGCGTGTTGTTGGAAAAATACGTGGACAGCGAGCGCACGCTCGCCCCCGGCATGCCGCTCATGAAACTCGGTGATCTCGCGGATATTGAAATCGAGAGCGACATCCTGTCCGAAGAGGTGGTGCGTGTGCGCCAGGGGCAGCCCGTTGAAATCACCGGAAAGGCGCTGGCGGGGAAAACGCTTCCGGGCAAAGTAAAACGGATATACCCTTCCGCGTTCACCAAAATTTCCGCCTTGGGCGTGGAACAGCAGCGGGTCAAGGTAATCACCGAATTTGACAACACGGAAGCACAGCTTCGCCCCGGCACAAGCGTGGATATCCGCGTTATCACCGCCGAATCCACGAATGTGTTCGCCGTGCCCGACAGCGCGGTCTTCCGGCATGGCGGACAATGGCGGGTGTTTACCGCGCAGAACGGGCATGCCCGGCTTGTTCCCGTCGAGGTGGGCCTGCGAAATGACGTCTGTGCCGAGATTAAGAGCGGCCTGAAACGCGAGGACCGGGTGATCACCAACCCGCCCACCGAACTCGCCGATGGCGCCAGGATTACTTTGCGCGATGCTCCGGAGTAAGGCGGCCTATTTCCGGCGGGGTTTGTTGGCAAGGTGTTTGAGATGGTAGACAAGATCGTGGGCTTCGCG
>CAYXPO010000122.1:0-10224 GCA_964466925.1 uncultured Nitrospirales bacterium | reverse complement strand
CTGACCGTCTAACTCCAACGAAAGGGCCTGTATCTCCGGCGCGGACAGCGATGTCCGCGCCGGGTTTGTATTTGGGGGCCACAAACGGCGCGACATAAGCATGATTTGCGGTTTTCTGGCGCCTCTCCTGAATTTCCGAAAAATAACGTTGAATGCGGCCCTATCCTCTTGCCATAGTGTTACTGCAACACACCGTAGGTTTTCTGGCACCCCTTTTGGGTGCATATGATTGTGGGAACCTTTACCGGTGGTCTCGGGGACTCGACCACCGGCTACTATCTGACACCCCTGCGGGGTGCGCTTGGAATTTGCTATGCCAGATAGGGTTATTGTTTCCCAACGGGCAAGGTCGGCAAGGGGGGGACAGGTTGGAAGGTTTGGAAATAGGACCTATAGGCGGAATAGGACGCATAGGCGCTGCCGGCGGATACCGAAAAGGAATTTTGGGCGCCGGGGCGGGGGTGGGGGTCCATGAAGGGGAAATACCCCCAGTTGATGAGGCTGTCCGCATGTTTCGAGGCCAATTCCAGTTTTTTCCGAAGCCAGTCCATGGGGGTAAACCGCCAGGGGACTTTTTTTTCGGCTTCCAGGGTGAGATAGGTCTCCCAATCGGGCACGTCCGCTTCGCCGGATTCGACATTGATCCAGAATTGGGCGCCGGAGGCGTGGCAGGCTTCTTTCATGGCGGCCCAGAAGGGTTCGCGCTGTTCCAGGGTGAAAAAGGCGAGGTGTTCGCCGGAGTCTTGCAGCATGAGGAGGTCCATGCCGGTTTCCGACAGGGTTTTCCCCCACCATGCCGCGTACTGGGCGGGCGTCAAATAGACAAATCCCCGGCGGCGCGCCGCGTCAAGCAGGAAGAATGGGGAAATGGCCATCACGGAACCCGGGGCGGCGCGGTGGCAGTTTTCCGTCACGGCCTTCCACACCATTCGCCAAAATGCCGATTGTTCGGTATCCTCCGGGGCGATGGGATTGATCTCATGGTTCAAATACCAGCCGTAAAAGGAGGGATGCTTCCCGTAGCGGGCATGATACCGCAGGGCATGCGCGTTGATGGTGGAAATCATGGCGTCCGCCGGGGTTTTGCCGTACCACCCGCCCACGGGCAGATCGGCCAGCACACGCATCCCGCGCGCGTCCGCCAGGGCGTGGACCGTTTCCATCACATCCAAGGCGTCCGGCGCTTCCGCTTTATTCAGCAGGTCCGGCGTGTTGAGTATCCACAGCACGTCGAACCCCACGGCGCGCTGCGCGTCAATGGCCTGTTCCAGACGCTCGGGGGTCCAATCGCCCGGCTGGGCCTGAACAATCCACCAGAGCGTGCCCCGCATCAAAGGCGGCGTGCGCGGGGCGTCCGCCGCCGCGGCGGAAATCGCGGCCAGCGCCATCATCCCTGCAATCCATGAAAGACAGAACGATGTCCAACGAGGCGAAGGCACAACCAAAGAATAGAACGCGGATGACGCGGATTGAATGGAGTTGAACGGATAAAAAAGACCGGTGTTTATTTTTTCAGAAAAGCACATGCGTTCTTCCTATCGGAGCACCTGAAAAATATGGCCGTTCCCGGCCTGCGCGATTTCGCGAAGCCAGGGCGCCGCGCGAAATTGTTCCCTCACCGCCGCGTCCACGGGGCAGGTGTCCGGGCAATACACATAGTCCACACACCAGCGGTTCACCGTTTCCCGGCGGAAGGCCTCCGCCGCGGACGCGTCAAAAAACCGGTGTACCATGGTTTCCACTTCGCCAAACGGGCGGTCCCCCAGATTCATGGCGCCCGGCCCGCCCAGCACGTGCATGCCGGGCCGCAGCGCGATGATTTCACCAAACGCAATGGGTGACCACAGCGGGACCAGCACGGTCCCCGGCGGTAATTGCTTCAACAGCGCCGCATCCTCCTGCGTCATATATTCGTAATGGAGATACGCGAACGGGCCTTTGCCCGGGGCGTTTCCCAGCGGCCCTTGAAATATCAGCGACGCCACGGACAGGGACATTACGCCACAAAACAAAATCAGCGCGAACAGGATTCGTGACAGGCATGGGCGCAGGCACGCGAGCCCCGCCGCCGCCAATACCGCCAACGGAGGCCCCAGCATCACCACGCAACGTTCCGGCGACCCGCGCATATAGCCGCCGGCAAACGCTGACACACCCGCCGCCAGAAATATCAGCAGCCATACCGCCACCCAGCCCAGATTCAAATCCTTTTCCTCATGGCCGCCCTTCGGAAGAAACATGCCCGCCAACACACCCAGCACAAGGCCCGCCAGCGCCGGATACGAAGCCCAAGCCGCCGCCGAGGTGTCGCCGCCCTGCAACCAATTGCCGAAATATCCCTGGTAGCCCAGGTAGAGCGCCGCATAGGCAGCCAAGTATCCCAATAGCGCGCAAGCAAGCAGGCGCGGTACTTTGGGCAACGCGCGTACCGACCGGAAAAAGGCGGGCGCCGCCGCCAGCCCCAGCCACACGGTGGCGCTGAGCAGCGGAATCAGGCGGATGACCTGCTGCGTTACCTGGGCGACATTGCCTGTGTACACGGGGTTCTCCCGCAGGATGAGCCATGCGCCGCCGCCGCCCGCGCCCATCGCCACAGCCAGGACGGCCAGTGCGCGAAGGCGTGCCGCGGCGGGGCGTTGCGAGGCGGCCAAGGCGTGCAGCGCCGCCGCCAGCCCCAGCATCGGCCCGAGGCGCGGATTGATAAACGTGGCACACGCGAGGAGGGGAAAGGAAAGCGCGAGCGGACGCCAAGCCCCCCGGCGGTCCGCATACAGGTACAGGGCCAACGCCCCGAATCCCAGCGCCATGGGGACCGTATAGTAAAAGCGCGGCATCAGCAGCAATGGCGAGAGGTGTTGTCCCTCGATCAATTCATACCAGGCGAACCGCAGGAAGTTCTGTTCAAACGCCGGATGCGCGTGCAGGCCCAGCGCGCCGGTGAGCAGATAGGCCGCGCCCCCAAGCCCCCCGCCGAGAGAAAACAGCAGGAACGCTTTGTGCCGGTGTTGCGGGATAATTTCCCTAAACAGAAAGAACGCCGCCGTGAGATACAGGGCGCCGCCCACGCCGTTGAGCAGCCCCAGAAAAATGAATTCATTGATGCGCAACAGCCTTCCGAGTTCCCCCATCACGGCGTAGAGGAGAAAAAACGGCGTGGCGAAATATCCCGCATGATTCGCGCCGTGGGGCGACTCGCAGGTGGCGAAGGGGGAGTAAAAATTCGTCGCGAACGCGCGCAGGCAGAGAATATGGTGGCCGCTGTCGCCCGTATGCATGCCGGTGGGGACCGCGCCCTCCGGCGGACGGCAGGCTATCCAAAGATGCGTGATCGGCTCGACGGCCGCCAGCATCCCGATAATGACCGCCACCATCCAGTTTTTCATTACCGTGGGTTCACCTATGAATGTCTCGTGTTATTTCCGCACCACCTCGAACAGCGCCGCGCGGCCCTCCGAAGCCACTTCGCGCAGCCACGGTGCAAACCGCAATTGCTCAAGCGTTGCCGCATCCACCGGGCAGGTTTCCGGACAATAAATATAGTTTACACACCATGCCCGCACGAAGGCCCGGCGTTCGTCATCGGTCCGGTCCGGCGCAAAAAACCGCTGGATTTCCCAGCCCATGTCCCGCATGTGGATGCCGCTGTAATCCATGCTCGCCTGACCGAAGAGCGTGCGGGTTTCGGGGCGGTTGTGCACCACGATATCACCGAACAGCGGCGGGAGCGACGCCGGGGCAAGCACCATGCCGCGCTCAATGTTCCGGAGCAACCGTGCATCCACGGGTGACATCACCTCGGTGTGCGCCCAGGAAAACGCGCCTTGCAAATGAAATCCCAGCGGCCCTTGAAAACAAAGCGAGGCCACGGCGAACGAACAGATTCCACTTGCCGCCATAACGCCCAGCAGGAGCCGCGAGAACCGCTTTGGCATCCGGTGCAGGCCTTCCGCGCTCAACGCGGCCAGGGGAACCCCCAGCAGCACCAGTAACCGTTCCGGCATCAGGCGCATGAACTGCCCCTGGCCGAACGCGGAAATCGCCACGGCCCCGAACCCCAGCAGCCAAATCCAGAACCAGGCCAGCGGCAGCGCCTCCGAAGCGGTTTGTTCCGGTGCGGAAGAGGCGGCAATGCGCCGGGAGCCGTACCACGCCATCGCAATTCCCGGAAGCGCACCCAACAGCGCCCAATCCGAAACCGCGATGGCGGCCGCGGTATCGCCGCCTTTGAGCAGATTGCCCCAATACCCCTGATGCGCGCCGTACAACAACGCGAAGGCCGCAAGATATCCCAATACGCCCCCAAGACTGTACCGCGCCCACCGTGGCATCCCGTTCCACCCCGCCCGCCACGCAAACGGCAACGCGAACATATGCCAGAACATAAGACTGATCACCGATCCAAACCAGGCGCTGCGCCGCAATAGTTGAACGGCATTCTCCGCGCCCGCGGGGTCCAGGCGGAACTGGAGAACCACCAGCACGTCCGCCGCCGCCACCGGCAGGATAAATATCAGCGCATACACGAGCCGCCGCCGCACGGCGTCCGAACGGGCCAGCAGAAGATACACCACCGCCAGCGCCGCAAACAACGGCCCCAGCCGCAGGTTAAGGTAGGCTGAAAAAAACATCGCGATGGGCACGATCATGCGCGGCGCGCTTTTGCCCTGACGATAATCGCGCAGCCATAGGGTCAAAGCAGCGAATCCCAAGGCCAGCGGCAGGGTGTAATACAAGCGCGGCGCCACCAGCCAGGGCGCGGGAAACGGCCCCTCGATGAGTTCATACCGCGCATACCGGTGGAACCATGTTTCAAAGCCGGGGAGAGGGTATGCGCCGCACAGCCAGGAGAATCCATAGAGGAGACCGCCCAATCCGCCGCACAGCACAAATAAAAGAAAAGCCAGATTCGCGCGGCCGCCCGCTGTTTCGCGCAGGAACCCATACACCGCCAGCAAATACAGCAGCACGCCAAGACCGTTGGCCGCGCCCAGCACCAGGAACGGCGGCACCCCGGTATTCCCGGCAATCAGCCCGAGCAGACCGTAAAGCCAGTCATGCGGCACATTGAAATAAGAAGCGCTGGCGTATCCCTCAGGGCTTTGGCACGTGGCGTAGGGCGAATCGAACCCGTTCAAGAAAATGCGCATGGCGGTGAGGAAAAAGGCCGTGTCGCCAATGTGCAGGCCGGTGGGCGCCAGGGTCTCCGGAAGCCCATGGAGCAGCACCGCGTGGGTGATGGGTTCCACCACGCTCACCACGATAATGAGGCCCCAAATCCAGCGGGGTATCGCGCGCAATCCTTCCATGCCGCTCCTCGGTGTTGTGTGACATCGTAGCGGGAAGGCGCGCGCCGCGCAACCCCGGCCCTTCCACAAATTCGCCTAACGAAAAACGCCTGTGGTACCATGACGCCATACTTCAAGTATCCGCCATGGAAACCGCTCGTCATTGCAGGAGTATTTTGTGGATTTTATCAATGCCATTATTTTGGCCGTCGTGGAAGGCATCACCGAGTTCCTCCCCATCAGCAGCACCGGCCACATGATCCTGGTGGAAGATTACCTGAAGCTCGGAACCGATCCCGTCTATGCCGACACCTTCATGGTCGCCATCCAACTCCCCGCCATTCTTTCCGTGGTCCTCTATTTCTGGAAAGACCTCTGGCCCTTCGGGAAAACCGCCGACACCCGCGCCATCCTCACGCTATGGACTAAAGTCGTGGCCGCCTTTATGCCCGCCGCCGTTTTGGGGTTTCTGCTCGACGACCTGATTGAGCAGTGGCTCTTCACCAGCCTGACCGTGGCCCTCGCCCTCATTATTGGCGGAATCATCCTGATTATTTTGGAACGCCGCAAACAAACCCCGCGCTTTTCGTGTGTGGGCGAGGTAAGTTACGCCATCGCGGTCGGCATTGGGTGTATTCAGTGCATTGCCATGATTCCCGGAACCTCACGGTCCGCCGCCACCATTATCGGGGCGATGCTGCTGGGGGCCTCACGGTCCGCCGCCGCGGAATTCTCCTTCTTTCTCGCCATCCCCACCATGCTCGGGGCCACCGCCTTCACCCTGATGGAGACCGGCCTTCGGTTCACCGGGCGCCAATGGGCCTTGCTTGCCGTGGGCTCGGTGGTTTCGTTCCTGGTGGCCTATGCCGTCGTGGCGTGGCTGATGACCTTCATCCGAAAACACAGTTTTACGTTCTTTGGCTATTACCGTATTGCGCTCGGGCTGGCCGTCTTGTTCTTGATGCTGCTGGCGCCCGCCCTGCGGTAACCCCCATGAGGCACAGCATGGCCGCAGCGCTCCGACCTCTTCACGAGACGCTGAAACGCTGGGGCCGCCGCGTGGACCCCGGCATGGCCGCCATAATCGCTGTTTTCTTGATATATTTCTGCTTCTTCACGGCCCTTGGACTCTACCGCCCGCTTTTTCAAACCATTCACGCCAACGACCCCGTTGGGTACTATGCGTGGATTCGCTCGATCCTTTTTGACGGCGACCTGAATTTTGAAAACGAGTACCGCAACCTCAACAAACATCTGGCGCCCGGCCAGGCGCAATGGGCGAATCCCAACGGCCCCAGAACCCCCACCGGGCATCTGGGAAACTGTTTCGCCATAGGGCCGGGGCTTTTATGGGGACCCTTTGTCGTTCTGGTGCATCCGATGGCCGAAGACTTGGGCGGGAGACAGGATGGCTTTTCACAGCCCTATCACATGGCTGTGTTTCTCGCCATCTCCCTCTATGGTCTCTTCGGCCTGCTGCTGACGTATGGATTCCTGCGCACATGGTATTCTCCGGCATCAAGCGCCGTTACCACCTTGTGCGCCTGGGCCGCCTCGCCCGCCTTGTACTACACCTATCCCGCTTACGCCATGGCGCATTCCACCAGTATGTTCAGCGTCGCGTTGTTTTTATTCACCTGGGCGCGCCTGCGGCAGAAAAACACCTCCCTCCGGTGGCTTATCATCGGCCTGGCACTCGGCGCGGCCGCCATGGTGCGCTGGCAGAACGGCCTCTTCGCCATTATCCCGGCCATGGACCTGTTGAGCCGGTTTTCCGGAAAAAATGTTCTGCGTCTGGCCTGTTGCGCCTTGGGCAGCCTTGTGGGATTCGCCCCGCAAATGTTCGCCTGGAAAATCGTGTATGGCGCATTTCTGACCATTCCCCAAGGGCCGGATTTCGTGCAATGGGCGCACCCGGACTTCTTTGCCGCGCTCTTTTCGAGGCAATTCGGACTGATTACCTGGACGCCCCTCTGCGGCATCGTCCTGGCGGGTTTTTTTTGGGCGCCCAAGGAAAACCGCACTCTCTTTTGGGCTTTGGCGGCCGCCTGTCTGCTTCAAGTCTATGTCAACGCCTGCGCCCTCAATTTGGGTTGGACCTTCGGCATGCGCCGCATGTGCGATTGCGTGCCCATCTTCGCCCTGGGCCTCGCGCTGCTCCTGGCACGCCTGGGCCGGTTCAAAAAGTGGGGCCTCGCCGCCGCCCTGCTCTTTGCCGCCTGGAACACCCTGTTCGTTCTGCAATACGGCGGGTTTATAGATTCGGTCTACATCCAGCGCGCCACGGATGCGTTGGTGCGCCAACATCACCTCGATCCCGCCACGCTCTCCGAACTGCGTGAATTGCCCAACGGCGCACCTTTCCATTACCAGGCCTTTGTGTATGGGCACGTATTCCCGCGCGGCGGCGCCCCGAGTTTTCAACAATTCGTTCCGGATAAATGTCTGGTCGTGAGGATGCTGGCCTCCCGTTTATCCGGATGTTCACCCCCCACTTAACCCCCAAGCCACACATCCCATGTTCCGCTTTTTCAAATCGCATCGCCGGGCCCAATGGCGGGCCAAGCCCTTTCCCGAAACCTGGGAAAAGCTGTTGAAACGCCATGTCCCCTATTACGCCCTGCTGCCACCGTCCCTTCAAGACATGCTCAAAGGACATATGCAGGTGTTCCTCGCCGAAAAGAATCTGGAAGGCTGCGGCGGGGCGCGTATCAATGATCGCATGCGGCTCACCATTGCCGCGCATGCCTGCATCCTCCTCCTGGGACATGATTTCGGATTCTACCCCGGCCTCGAAAGCATTTTGGTGTATCCGGGCGCGTTCATTCCCCGCCACAAGGAGGAACACCCCTCGGGCATCGTGGAGGAAGACCCCGAAGCCCAGGAAGGGGAATCCTGGGACCGCGGCGCCGTGATTTTGTCCTGGGAAGACATCCGCCGGGACACCCAAGACTTCGAGGGCCGCAACGTGCTCTTCCACGAATTCGCCCACCAACTCTATGATCTTGGCGAGGACGCCTTTCCCAGCCTTTCCGCGCAACAATCCTTCGCCGAAGTCTTCACCCAGCACTACGAACGGCATGTAAACAGCGTGAACCGGCGCCGCCCGGTCTTTTTCGACGAATACGGCGCCGAGGATCCCGCCGAATTCTTCGCCGTCGTCACCGAAGCCTTCTTCGAACAACCCCGCCTCTTTCAACCGCGCCATCCCGCCCTGTATGATCAGTTCCGGGCCTATTTCCGCCAACACCCGGCGGACTACTTCCTGGGGCGCGAAAACAACCCATTAAAATAACCGCAACCGCATGGTTCGGCGGCGCTCCAGGCCAAACCAAGGCCGCCAGAATCCATCCGTTTCCAAGACAGGCGTTGTTTCATGTATGCTTGGAGGCGGCAGGGTGGGTGTGGCGAAGCGGAACCCACCGGTACAATTAGGTTTACACCATGACCAGCGAAACATGCGTCCGCGAAATCATCGAAGCGCGCGAACACGGCCTGTTGCGGCCCTATGCGGCCTTTTCCGGCCGCTCCAAAGGACGTCAAGTTCCAGAGGAAGAAGACCCTTACCGCACCGTGTTCCAACGCGACCGGGACCGTATCCTTCACACCAAAGCCTTCCGCCGCCTCAAACGCAAAACCCAGGTTTTTCTCGCGCCCATGGGCGACCATTACCGCACGCGCCTCACCCACACCCTTGAAGTGGCCCAAATTGCCCGCACCGCCGCCCGCGCGCTCTTTCTCAACGAAGACCTCACCGAGGCGATTGCCCTCGGCCACGATCTCGGCCATACCCCTTTCGGCCATGCCGGCGAATTTGTCCTTAACGAGGTCTACGCGCCGGGTTTCTCTCATTCCGAACAAAGCCTTCGCGTGGTGGACACGCTTGAACACCGCCAAGGCGGCCCCGGCTTAAACCTGACCTGGGAAGTCCGCGACGGCATCCGCTATCACTCCGCGGGCAAAGTGATTCTGCGCGGGGAACTCCCCGAACACCCCGCCACCCTCGAAGGCCAGATCGTCAGTATCTGCGACGCCATCGCCTACATGAGCCATGACATTGACGACGCCCTCCGCGCGGGCATCATCCAAGAAGAACAAATCCCCCGCGAGGCGATTCGCGTTCTGGGCGGCACCACCTCCGCGCGCATTGACCGCATGGTGGTCGGCTTGATTGAAGGCAGTCCCGAAGGCTGCATCAATATCGTCCCGGAGGTGCGCGAGGCCATGAACCTCTTGCGCAATTACCTCTACACCCGCGTGTATCCCTGCGACGCCATCGAGGCCGAAATTTCCAAGGCCCGCGCCATGCTCCGCAACTTGTATTTTTATCTCCTCGAACATCCCTCCGAAGAATTCCTCGAAGGCGGCCCCGAAGATTCCCTCGAACGCCGCACCGTTGACTTCTTCGCCGGAATGACCGACAACTACGCCCTTCACCTGTTCGACCGGTTCCTGCTGCCCGCCCCATGGCAACGCTAACCCAGTCCCCCATTGGCGTCATCGCCGGCTCTGGCATCGAACTCGCCCCGCTCCTGGATGCCGTTCACGAGGAAATCCCTTTTGCCGCCTTGCCCGGCCTGCCGTCCGGCGGCGTGCGGGGGCATGACTACCGATTCATTCGCGGGCGGTGCAGGACCATAGAGATTATCCTGCAATGCGGACGTTTCCACGCCTATGAAGGCTTGTCCTATGAAGAAGTGGTGCGCCCGGTGGACCTGCTCCACGCCTGGGGCGTTGAAACCGTTCTTTTCACCAACGCGGCGGGCGGACTGCTCCCCGCCATGAGGCCCGGCGATCTTATGGCGGTGAACCAGATCCGTTGTTGGCCCTTTGCTCGTTTTAACCTTCCTGAACAACTAGTCACCGATCTCATCATCCCCGGATGCGATTTCACCGGAACCTATGCCTGGATGCACGGCCCCTGCTATGAAACCCGCGC
>CAYXPO010000121.1:0-10243 GCA_964466925.1 uncultured Nitrospirales bacterium | reverse complement strand
CATGTATCCCGGCTGGTACAAGGCCATTTCGTGGAAACCCTGGTATTCAAAAGCAGACGGCCAGCATACCGTGGATTTGCAGGCCGCGTTCTCGCCGGTCTTCGAGTATTACCCCCGTTTCGATCACGCGTCCGCCTATGCCTACGCGGAGTTCACCTGCGACAAGCGGCAGGAGGTGAAGTTAAACATCGGGGTGCAGAACGCCATGAAAATTTGGCTTAACGGCGCGCTTGTCCACGAGAGCAATTACCAGGTGCCCCATGACCAATTCGGCAAGGAAACCGCCGCCGGTTTCATACGCCAGGGGCGCAATACCCTGCTGGTCAAGTGTTCCAAAATCCCGGGGCCGTTCCGCTTCTCGCTGGATTTCGAACCGGCGGGCCGCGAACCCATTCAACTCACCTGGTGGCGCTGACCCATCGTCCCGTTTACACGAGATTCTTGCCGGTCGAACTGATGGAAAGGGTGGCGTGCAGCACGCCCTTCTGCTGCCGCAACATGTTGGCCAGCCGGTCAATCTGCTTGCCCCGGCCTTTCACCACCACCGTTTCCGCGCACAAGTCATGGTCCAGATGGATGTGCATGGTGGCCAGAATAACATCATGATATTCGTGCTGCACGTGCATTATTTTGTCATTCAGGCCCCGGGTGTGATGTTCGTAGATGAAGGTCACGGTACCCACGGCCTCCTCGTTGCGGTCCCATTCCAGGGCCACCAGCTTGTCCCGGATCAGATCGCGGATGAATTCCGAACGATTGCCGTACTTGCCCTCGCGCACCAGGCGCTCCAGCCGCTGCAGCAGCGGCTTCTCCAAGGAAATGCTGACGCGTTCCACCCCAGACATAACGTTTTGCCCTTATGTAAAAGTTAACTTCACAGAGGCGCGCGGACCGCGCCCAAGGTCTGTTCTACTCCCGCACTTCCACCAAACGCAAATCCGCGTCCACCGGATCCTTGCCCAGGTCCATGCGCGCCCCCTTCGGGTTGTGCACCGTAAGCACGCCGTGCAGCCCGTGGATGCCCAGCCCCTTCCGGAATGTTTCCACTTTGAGCACGGGCCGGTCCACCGTGTCATACACCCGGCAATCCTCGAATTCGATGCCGCCGAACTTCGTGCACTGTTTCGGATGCATTACGGAAAGCAGCAGCGGAACGCAGGGCGTATCCGGCTTGATTTCTTTGCCCACCCAGGCGTTGCGCCAGGTGCAGCGCACAAACCGCACCGCGGCCGCATCGGCGGATTTGTCGTAGATGAACGCGCCCGCCTTCCCGGGATTCTCGATGGTGCAATCGCGGAACTCAATGCTGCCCTGGGGCGCGTCATCGTCCAACATGCCCACCGCCACCCCCGCGTCCAGGCCGTTGCGCACAATGCACTTGTCAAACAGCAGCGACAGGGGCGGGCTCTTCTTGGAGAGCTGTTTTACGTAGACCAGGATGTTGCCGCCGGCATTGTTTTCAAACACGCACTCGCGGACCACGCAATTCGTGAGCTGTTCCGTGGGGCGGTTGGGTTCAAAGTCAATCCCGGCCTGCGGGGCGGTGCCGCTGGTGTTCAACATCAGCGTGCGTTCTATCCGCAGATCAATCGCGCTGATCACGCTGATCCCCTGCCGGTGATGGTTGTCGCAGACAACGTCCCGGATCACGACGTTTTTGCAGTATTCCTGCTTGTCCGTTGCGCCGATGTAAATGCCGTCGCCGCCGCTGCTCTCGATTCGCAGGCCTTCTATCAGCACATTCGTGCATCCCTGGATGTCCAGCGCCATCCGCCATTCCCCTTTTTTATAGGCGTCGCTCTGATAATCCGTCTTGTTCATGCGCAGCACTGCGCCGAATCCCCGCAAGGTAATATCGGACGCATTTTCCACCGAAAACAGGGAATCGCCCGTGTTCTTGTATTCCCCCGGTTTCGCCCGCACCACCGCGCCCGGCTCAAAAAACACCTCCAGATTGCCGTGGAGTTGCAGAGGCCGCGCCACCCAGTCGCTGGGCATGCGCGGAATGATCACCTTCCTGGCCCCGGAATCTATCGCCGCCTGAAGGACTTCCGTCGCGTCTTCCGCATTAAACCCCCACCAGGCGGCGTTCGCTTCGGCCAATTCTCCTTTTTTCACACGCTCGATCTGTTGCGCATCCCGTTCTTCTCCTGACACGGCGGCGGCCATCCCAAAAACAAGAACAGCCCCCAACATCAGACATGTTTGTTTTGTCATCGCACACTTCCTTCTTCTGAATTCATGCTTCTTGGACATCATAGGGCCAACGGCGGGTTTCAGGGAAATTGCCGGGAGGGAACCATCCCCGGCATGGTTCGCTTCCTTCATGCATCGTTATTCATCCCCCACCGGCTTCTGTTTCTTCAGCGGCGGCACCTGCTTTTTAATGGTGTTCACCACCGTTTCCAGGGCCTTGACCCGCGCATGGCACTTGTCGTTGCCCTCGATGATGGTCCATGGGGCGTGCGCGGTGCTGGTGCGATCGAGCATGTCCGACACCGCCTCCCAATAGTGGTCCCACTTCTCGCGGTTGCGCCAATCCTCGTCCGTGATTTTCCATTGCTTGTGCGGCGTATTTTGGCGGTCCTGAAACCGGCGAAGTTGCTCGTCCTTCGAGACGTGCATCCAGAACTTGACGATGACCGCCCCGCTGTCGGCGAGTTGTTGCTCGAATTCATTGATCTCGCTGTAGGCCCGCTGCCACTCCTGCGGCGTGGCGAAGCCTTCCACCCGCTCGACCAATACCCGCCCGTACCAGCTTCGATCAAAAAGGGCGAAATGCCCCGCCTTGGGCAAGACGCGCCAGAACCGCCAGAGGTAATGGTGGGTTTTCTCTTCACCCTGCGGCGCGGCAAACGGAATGACTTCAAAGCCGCGCGGGTCCAGTTTGCGCAGCAGGCGCTTGATGTTGCCGCCCTTGCCGCTGGCATCCCAGCCTTCGTAGACGATAATCACGGGGCGCCGGCGCATATAACATAAATACTGAAGCCGGCGCAGTTCCGCCTGCAATTTGGGCAGGCGTTCCTGGTATTCCGCCCTTGGCAGCGTCACCGACGTGTCCACGGCATCCAGGGGATTGGTTTGACGCGGGGCGAATTCGATGGTTTCCGGAGCACATTCCGCGCGTTGCGCCAAGGCCTTTTCGATGGCGTCCGCCAAGGTTTCGGCGACACGGACGATGCTGTAGCGTTCATCGGTGGCGGGAATGACCACCCACGGCGCTTCGGGAACCGAGGTCTCCTCCAATACATCATCCACCGCCCGGACATAGTCGTCAAAGTGCTTGTGCCGTCGGCGTTCCGTTTTCCCCACCCGCCAGGAAAAGACCTTGTCCTTTTCCAGCTTGTCGAAACGTTTGGCCTGTTCCTTTTTGCTGATATGGAGGAAAAACTTGAGGATAATCATGCCGTCGTCGGCCAGATGCCGCTCAAACACCCGGATGCGTTCAAAGGCGGCGGTGAGGGCCATTCCATGCACTTTTCCCTCGGCAAGATCATCCAGCAGGTGGTGATACCAGCTTCGGTTGAAAAAGGCCATGAGCCCGCGCGCGGGAATCCGGTTCCAGAAACGCCAGGGGGCGGGATGCATGCGCTCGTCTTCGTTGGGCGAAGCCACGTGATGCACCTTGTACCCGCGCGGGTCCAGGGCTTCAAGCAGACGCCCGAGCACCACCCCTTTCCCCGCCGCGTCCCATCCTTCGAACACCACCAGGATGGGAATCCCGGCTTCGCGCGCCTGCCGCTGCAACTCCGCAAGCCGCAAGTCCAGCGCCTCCATAATTTTCTTGTAAGCGGGCTTGTCCAGCGCCGCATTCAAATCGGCTTGATTCAGCATGTTGCCAACCTCCCGTTTGACGCCAGTCTAGCGTACCGCCGCCATTACCGCAAGAAGTTCTTGGACAAACCCCCTCCGGGTTGCTACCATAGAGGGAATACGGATGAACGCGGCGGGGTGTCCGCCGCCTACCTCCTTCAACCCCAGGTAAAGGCACGATCATGAAAGTCGGGATTATCGGATATGCACGGTCGGGGAAAACGACCTTGTTTAACGCCTTGACGGGCGCCCATGCGGCCGTCGGGGCCTATGGCGCACGCGAAGCCAACATCGCGGTGATCAAGGTGCCGGATGAGCGTGTGGACAAGCTCTCCGAAATATTTCAGCCCAAGAAGAAAACCTACGCCGAGATCGAGTTTATTGATATCGCGCCGAATGAAACGGCGGGCGAGCAAAAGGCGCTGGACAATTCCGCGCTGACCGCGCTGAAGAATGCCGAGGCGCTGGTGCATGTGATCCGGGCCTTTGAAAGCGAATCGGTGATTCATCCGATGGACACTGTAAACCCGCTGCGGGACGCCGCCAATATGGACGATGAACTCAAGCTTTCGGACTTGATTATCATCGAGAAACGCATTGAACGCCTGGAAAAGGAAAATAAGAAAGATCTGGAATACGAACTGGTGAAACGATGCCATGCGCACCTCGAAGCGGGAAATCCATTGCGCACGCTGGAACTGACCCCGCGGGAGGCCACTACGCTCGCCGGATATACCTTCCTTTCGCAAAAGCCCATGATGCTCGTGGCCAATTATGGCGAAGGCGACATCGGGAAGGACGATCCCGGCGGCTTAAAGGCATTCGCGGCGGAGAATCACCTCACGCTCATTTCATTGTGCGGATCCATGGAAATGGAAATTGCACAACTCGCGGAAGAGGAGCGGGCGGAATTCCGGGAAAGTCTGGGACTTGGCGAGGAATCCAAAACGCAATTTATCCATGCCGCCTACGATATGCTGGGCCTCATGAGTTTCCTCACCGCCGGCGCCCCCGAAGTACGCGCATGGACCATCCGCAAAAACACCCATGCCGTGGATGCGGCGGGCGTGATTCACTCCGACCTCGCCCGGGGATTCATCCGCGCCGAAGTCGTAAACTACAAGGACTTCATGGAAGCAGGCTCCATGGCCAAAGCCAAAGAACACGGTAAGGTCCGCCTCGAAGGAAAAGACTATGTCGTCCAGGATGGCGACATGATGTTGATCCGGTTCAACGTGTGAAGAGAGCGATCAGCGGTCAGCGATCAGCGAAAACCAATATGACCGATAAGACGTATGCGGCTGATTTTGGTTTAGCGACTAATAACGTTCCCGGATGGCCGCCTCCACGTCCGCCAAGGTTCCCGAGAAGGGTCCGGGTTTTTCCATTTTGATGGAGGTCAGCGCGGCGGCGAACCGGCAGGATTCTTCCGGGCTGTGGTCTTTTCGCCAGGCGCAATACGACGCAAAGCACGTGTCACCGCGTCCCGTCCTTCCGGATAAATTCCGCGAGGTGAAGGGGGAAAATGAAACCTTGTCTTCCGCATACACAAGCACGCCGGAGTTGTGGGTCACCATGACTTCCCGCGCGCCCCATTCATGGAGGCGTTTGGCGGCGGCTTCACGGTCCGTCAGGCCGGTGAGGGTTTCGGCTTCCGCGGCATCGGTTTTGAAAAAGTGGATGAGGGGCAGCATTTCCTGTTTCGCGGGCCAGTCTTTGAACACCATTTGCCCCGCTTCGGGCACGCGGATGACGCCTTGTGCATCGAGGGCGACCTTGCCCCGGCGCGCCATGGCGCGGATGAATATCTCGGGAAACTCGCCCTGGATAAGCCCGCCGAGGTAATACAGGGCGGCTTCGCAATCGTCGGGAATGTCGGAATCCGTAAAGGGGTCGGCAATGCCGAGGGCTTCGCAGGTGCGGCGTTCGCGGTCTTCGGAAAGATACGTGTTCCGGATGGACGTGGTATTGGCCGAGGGCAGCACAATCACCGGGACCTTATAGGCGCTGAACACGTCCACGGCCTTGATGTCTTTGGGCGCCGCCTTGGTTACCGCCGCCACATTCACCCCGATGTTCTTCAGCGCGATGGAGGAAAACACGACCGCCCCGCCGATGCAATGTTCGGTTTCGCCGAGGGCGATGTTGATGTCCTTGGAAAGATGGCCGATGATGAGAATATCAAACGACTGCATGATGCTTAATCCTTCGCTTTAACATTCCACAAGGTGCAGGAAAGGGCGACTGAAAAGATCGCGGCGCCCATCCAAAATATGAATACGCGGCTGAAATCGTGGCTGGCCGCGCCATTCAGCATGATTTTGTCCGTTTCCAAAATATATCCGCTGATCCGTTCCTGGATCGCGCTGCCGATATAGGAAAAGCACCCGACCAATCCCATGGCGGCGCCCGCCGCGCGTTTCGAGCAGATATCAATGGCGATTAGCCCGCCCAGGAAGACCAGCAGGCCGCCAATGCCAAACCCGAACAGGCACAGGCCGCCGATATGCATAAGGTTGTATTTCCGGGCCACGGTAAGCTGGACGCCGTTGTCTTCCAGCCTGAGTCCCGACCAATGCCTGTACCACTCGGTCTGTTTAATTTCCCAGAGGTGATGCCCGCCCCGCGCAAAGGCCGTTATGGTCTCGGAACCCTTCAATATCAGGCCGTTTTGCTTCAAGGCATGTTGGATTTCCGGGGAAACGGCGGTTTCCTTCAACCCTTCGGCCAAGGCGCGGTCCAGATTGCACAGATGGGTGGACGGAGAGAAATAGAGGACGATAAATCCGGTGATGAGAAATATTCCGTATATCAGGGTGACCACATTGCGGCGGGATTTGAAAAACATGTCGGAAACAAGGCCGGAACTGAGGGAGCCGGTCATCTCGACCATTTTGGCGACAAAGAGGATGAACCCCGCCGTTTCGATGTCATAGGATTTTGCCTCCTGCAGGAACAAAATGCCCCAACTGCTGATGCCGTACCGGGCGATGTACATCGAGGCGCTGGAAAGGCCGAGAATCCATACATACGGGTTGCGGATCACCTGCCATTGGGCCTGGCCCACGGTTTTGGCCTGGTCCACTGTTTGCGCGTGATCATTCTTGTAATCCGCCACGGCGGGCAGGCCATACGTCCGGGGCCGGTCCGCGAGCGTCTTAAAGATTAACAAAGCCACCATCATGGACACCCCGCCCGCCACCCAAAAGCCCCAGCGCCATCCGAGGTGCGCGATGATCGCCGCCGTTATCAGGAACGAGAAGCCCTCGCCCACACTGTGCGACGTGCTCCAGATGCCGTAGCGCGTGCCGCGCTCGCGATTGCTGAACCATTGCGACAAGGCCGCGCCGCAGGGCGCGGAACCCATGGATTGAAACCAGCCATGGATGCCCCAGAGCAGCCAAAACACAAAGAACGACTCGTTAAATCCGAAAAGGATAATCACCACGGAGGAAACCAGCAGGCCCGTGCCGATGAAGCGTGCGACATGACACCGGTCCACCAGGAATCCATTGCACAGTTTGCCAATCGCGTAGGTGATGAAGAGCGCCGATCCGATGCGCCCCATTTGGTCCGCGTTCAACACCCCCGCATCCAGCATGGGTTTCTTCGCCACCGAAAAACTCAGCCGGCACACATAGAAAAAGCCATAGCCAAACAAGATGGAGAGAAACACCGACCACCGCATGCGCTCATACATCCGGCGGACGGTCTTCTCGTCCTCGATAACGGGCTTATCCTCCCGCGTTCTGTAAAATCGCCACAACCACATGCTTCACTCTCCCGCCGCAAGAATAAAACAATACGGTTTATCAAAGGATGTGTCAACTTCCGGGGAAGCGCAGGATAAACCGGAAAGCCGGATATGCCCTCCAGGAGTTCTTTCGCATGACCCTTCGGCGAAGCCATCGGGACTGGTCTTTCCTGCATCAATACAGCAGGGATGAATACCACCATGGGATTGGCGGTAGAATAAGGAGGAAAACGTGATACAGGAGGAATGCACCATGAACGGATTGTGGCTGTCGGGCATGCAACACGAAGCAGAAGACATGGAAAATTGGCGGGCCGCGCGGACTGCACAAATCAATGATGTGCTCTCGCTGCGAACGTCCGTCAAGGACCTGGCGCAGGATGTGGCCCGGCTGGCGTTGTTGAACCAGGCGTTGTGGGAAATTTTGCGCAAAAAGCTTCAGTTGTCCGATGAGGAATTGGAACAGATGGCCCGCGAAATAGATTTGCGCGATGGCCGCGAGGACGGTCAAATCACTTCACAGGCCGTGCAGTGTCCCGTTTGCCGCCGGATCAACAATTCCAAACGCGCCAAATGCCTCTATTGCGGACAATTATTCGAGAAACCGGTTTTCGGATAAGCTTCGTTTTGAGAAATATCACGTTGGGCGTTCCAGCGGTCATTTCCGACGATGCGTGGATTCAACACGGCGGGCCGGGGCATTTCACACGACACCCGGTTTTGTATTCCGGGGCGCGAATGCGGGAGAATGCGGGTATATTGGCACAAGACTTCGAGGAGAGAGAACATGCTTGGGACGATTGTGTTGGGAATGCTGTTTCTTGCATCTGCGGCGGAGGATGCATCAAGCACACCGGATGCGATGACCGGTTTGGATTTGAGCCATGCGATTTTAGCCACCCCGTCAGACCTTTCAGGACCGGAGCGCAAGGCGGTGGAGATGTTAGTGGACGAGGTGGAAAAGCGTTCACGGATTCGCTGGACGGAAACCCATGCCTGGCCCGCGGAGAATGGCCCTGTCGTGACCGTGGGGCCTGCCTCCCTACTAAAAACGCTTGCACCACCTTATGCGGACGCCATTCATCCGCCCGAGTCCGCCGAGGCGTATCAACTGAGCGTCATGGAGGGCCGAGCCGTGCTGGTGGCCGGTGCGGATGCGCGGGGTGTTTTGTTCGGTGTGGGCCGCTTGTTGCGTGAATTGCGCATGGATCGGGATTCGGTGCGTCTCCCCATTCCCACGGACATTGCCACCGCGCCGAAGTATCCCCTGCGCGGGCATCAACTCGGCTACCGTCCCAAGGTCAATTCGTATGACGGCTGGACCGTTCCCATGTGGGAGCAATACTTCCGTGATCTGGCGGTGTTCGGCACCAATACCGTCGAGTTGCTTCCGCCGCGCACCGATGACGATCCGGAGAGCCCGCATTTCGTGATGCCGCAGATTGACATGATGGCGCACATGTCGCGCCTGGCCAATGAGTACGGCCTCGATGTCTGGATTTGGTATCCGGCCATCGGGGTGAATTATGAGAAGCCGCAGACCATCGAGGCGGCGCTGACGGAATGGGAAGGGGTTTTATCCAAACTGCCGCGCGTGGATGCGATTATGGTGCCCTCGGGCGATCCCGGCCATCTCCTGCCCAAAGACCTGATGGATTTTCTCCAAAAGGCCACCGTCACGTTGCACAAGGCACATCCCAAGGCGAAGATGTGGGTCTCCATGCAGGGCTTCAATCTCGACGGGATCAACGAACTGTTGGGCCTGCTTCAAACCCAACAACCCGCGTGGTTGACGGGCATTGTGTTTGGCCCGCAAAACCGCCTGACGCTGCCCGAACTTCGGAAAGCCGTGCCGCCGCAATATCCCATTCGTCACTATCCCGACATCACGCACAGCGTGCAATGCCAGTTCCCCGTGCCGGACTGGGACACCGTTTTTGCCATTACCGAGCAACGCGAAGTGATAAATCCCCGTCCCATGAATTTTGCGGAGATCATTCGTGCATATGACGACTATACCTGCGGCTTTATCACGTATTCCGAGGGCTGCAATGATGACGTGAACAAGATGGTCTGGAGCAGCCTGGGCTGGGAGCCTGATGCCTCCGTGGTGGATATCCTCCGTGAATATGCCCGCTACTTCATCGGCCTTAACTATGAAGATGCCTTCGCCCAGGGCCTTCTGGCACTGGAGCAGAACTGGCGCGGACCCATTTTGACCAATACGGGCATTTTCAACACGCTGCAGCAGTTTCAGGCGATGGAGCGTTCCGCAAGCCCGCGGGTGTTGTTGAACTGGCGGTTCCAGCAGGCGCTCTACCGCGCCTATTACGATGCGTATAATGCACGGCGCTATTCCTATGAGACCGGACTCGAACAGCAGGCTCTGGACATGCTTCGCCAAGCGCCAAGGTTCGGTGCCGGCTTGGCAATGGACGAAGCGGAAAAGATTCTGGATCGCGCCGTGCTGGAACCGGTGGCGCAAGACCTTCGCGCACGGGTATTCGAGTTGGCGGAAGCGTTGTATCAGAGCATCCGCATGCAGTTGAGCGTCCCCCGCTACAAAGCCATCCACGTGGACCGCGGCGCCAACCTGGATTTGATTGACACGCCGTTGAACGACCGGGCATGGCTTATGCAACGTTTTGCGGAGTTGCGCCAGGCCCAAAATGAAGC